>SKLM01000284.1 GCA_007123205.1 Thermoflexales bacterium | reverse complement strand
CGGCTCGACCCGTCCGAACGCAGCAACCTCTTGTTGGCCAACCCCCGCAGGACCGCCGAGGGCACCCCCGCGATCTCCTCAGCTGACTCCTGTCCGAAGTGACTCTGAAAGCGGACCAGTCTTGACAGGGCCCGCCTTTCCCGCGACGAAAGATGGTCCCAGACATCGAAGAAAACGATCTCCAAGACGCCCGGGCCAGGACGTCCCGGCCCGCGCCCCGCTGTCGAGCGCTTCAACCAGTAGTCGATACTGTCGGCGATCTCTGCGATTGGACGCTGGCCAACGCACGCTGCCACCAGTTCGATACCGAGGGGGAGCCCGCGCGTCGACCGGCATATACGGCCCACGTAACTTGCGTTCCCGGGGGCGAGCTGGAAGCCTGGGCACACCTGCGCTGCTCCATCGACGAAGAGACGGACGCTGTCGTAGGCCAGAAGCTCTTCGCAGAACTCTTGGCCCACCGATGCCCGGCCTAGCGCCGGAGGCACCTTGAGACCGCCGACTTGGAGCACTCGCTCTGAGGGGACGCCCAGGGGCGCGACGGCGATGACCAGCAACTGCACGCGGGGGGCATGCCTCAGCATGTCCAGAAGGAATCCCTCGCGCACCGGAGACGCTTCGTAATCATCGAGGACCAGCAGCACATCGCGGCGCCCCAGATAATCGAGCAAGTCCGACTCGGACGGATGAGCTGACAGAGTCAGGCCAAACTCCCGGGCGATGCGTAGCGGCAACTGCCGCTCTGGGGTAGGGCGCCATCTCGACTCCCTCCCCCACCCTCCATCATCATCGTCGCCCGCAGGGCTCCAATTGCAGTCACGCAATGGGATATAGCGCGCCCCGTCGTCCAATCCCGGCGCCACCTGAGCCGCTATGGAGATCGCCAGAGATGTCTTGCCCACACCCTCTGCCCCGACCAGGGTCACCAAGCCAGCGCCCGGTTCGCTCAGCATCTCCTTCAGGGCCGCGGTCTCATCCTCTCGGCCAATGAGAGTCGACACCCTCGAGCTCGCATCGCGACAGGCCGCAATGGGATCCAAAGCCGCAAGGGCTGGCACGTACCTATCTTCGTCTAAGGGTCGGCCCGCCTTGATCCGGCGATAGAGGAGTCGAGTTTCTATCGTGGGCTCGACGCCCAGTTCATCAGCCAGCATACGGCGACAGGTCTGGTACTGCGCCAGGGCCTCGCTCCGCCGTCCGTCCAGAGCCAACAGCCGCATCAGCTCGCGATGAACCTCTTCCTGCCACGGGGCAATGGTCAACATCCGACTCGCCGCCTCGAGGGCCCGCCCATGCGCACCCGTCTCCTTGTAGTGCATCAGCAGTCGATGCAGAGCCCGCAAAACCAGATCCCGCGCGCGCTCACGCTCCCGCAGCATCCAATCCTCGAAGTCCGGCGCATCGGAGACGAAAAAGCCCGCCATGAAATCACCCCGATACAGCGGCACGGCTTCCTCCAACCCACGGACCTGAGCCTCCACCAGCTGCACCCGCTCCCCCCCTTCCGCAGGTGCAGGGTCGCGCTCGTCCAGGACGATCTCAATGCCCTCCCTCAACGCCACGATGTCGACCCAGCAGGCGGCATCCGGGTTGAAGAATATGGTGTGGCGGTCAGCCCTGACGCAGGAAGGCAGGTGCTGTCGCAGATCCCACAGAACCGTGCGCAGACTCGCTCTGGCCTGCTCGCTGGACGACTCGCCCCAGAGGAGCCCGCTCAAGGCCTCGCGCGAGTGGGGTCGGCCGGTCAGGGCGAGGTAGCTCAACAGGGCCAGCGTCTTCTTGGAGGTGAATCCGTCGACGACGGCCCCCGCCGCAGTTACGCGAACCCCACCCAACAAATTGAGACGCACTGGCTCTTGCACCTCTTCCCCCAAGGACCTGCCGCAGGCGCCGTCGCCCGGCTGGACGGAGCCACCGGCAATAGCGTCTGCTGGTTCCTCCTGGGCCCGACCAAGCTCGGACTCCTCAGGAACCTGTGGGAACGCCAATCTCCGCGAACCTTGTTCTTCCCTGCAACAGGTGCTTGGCGTTTCACAAAGCGATCAACGACGGGTTTCGGTCCCCATTGCCCGTCCTCAGCCCGCGGGCTCGATCCGCCCACGGCATCCGGCAACGCAGTCGCGGTAGCTTCGTGAACCCATTATACCACGGGGTACCAGAAAATACAGCCGTCCTGCTGCCGGGCTACAGCCCGCTCTGCCGACGACAGGGGGCGTACAGTTCGAAGCTCTCCCCCACCCTCCACGTCACTCCTCCACCGATCACCCATAGCTCGTCCTCCGACCGGACCTCCCTGCCGAACCGACGGCCGTCGCCATACGATATCGTTGCCGTGCATGAGTACAATCGCCTCTCAGGGGAACCAGGAGCTGTGCGGCCAGCCATTCCGGGCGCCAGCACGGCAGATTGGTCACCCAAACCTCTTCCACATGACGATCTCATGATGATCGGTGAGTATAATTGGATGTTAGCCTTGGTATGAGGATGAACGACAGGCAGGATCACCATGTCACATGACAGAGAGATGCCGCGGCATCACGCGTACGTGTTGCGGTTCTGGGAGACTCGAAGTCTTCCGCCTGACCCTACCTCCCGGTGGCGCTTCAGTCTGGAAGACCTCCGTGGCGACAAACGGCACAAGTTCGCCGATCTGGAGTCGCTGGTCAGCTTCCTGGAGGAACGGACCCAGCCTGAAAGCCAGGGCCGGGCCGGTAGTGAGGAGAGTAGCGCCCCCCGAGACGTGGAGCACCCCTTGGATGACTACGTGGATGCGGCCCGAAGCAGCGGTGCGCTGCCCGAAGTCTCCATTCTCGTCGTGGAGGAGGACGACGCCGTCCGCCAGTCCCTCAAGCGCTGGCTGGCCCGAACCCTGCCCGAATGCCCCATCGTTTGCTCCGAGGGGAATGCAGCTGCCGTTGACCTGGCTCGCTCGCGGGCGCCCGACGTCATTCTCGTCGACGTCGCGCCGCCCAGGGAAGATGGGCTGACGGTTATCGGTCAGCTCAGCAACGCGGTTCCACAGGCAGCAATTGTGGCCCTCACGATGGACGCATCCAGTGCCCAGCGACAGGAGGCTATGGGAGCCGGAGCCAGAGGCTGCCTGGAGATCGAAGACATACGACGGCAATTGGTACCGCTCCTGATCGACCTGCTAGCCCAGGAGCCAGAGGCGGAGAGCGCGGTCGCTGACGTCGGCAGGGAGAAGACCGTGGTCTGCATCGAGGACGAGATCGACATGCTAAGCCTCATCCAGCTCACCCTGGCCCGTTACGACATCAACCTGATCACGGCTCTCGGCGGTCTCGAAGGACTGGAGACCATAGAGCGGACGAAGCCCGACCTGGTCCTTCTCGACCTGATGATGCCCGGCGTCGACGGCTGGGAGGTATATCAGAGGATGCAGGAGAACGAGGAGACCAGGGAGATCCCCGTGGTGGTCCTCACCGTCCTCGACCCCCAGTGGGTGGAGAGACAGGGGATGGACCTGACCGGGGTAGCGGACTACATCACGAAACCGTTCGCGCCCCAGGACCTGGCCCATCGGGTCGGGCGCGCGCTCGAGCTGGTCGCCTAGATGGTTCAGGGGCTCCGGTTCTAAGCCGCGGCAGCATCATGGATCATCTTGGGAAGCCCAGGGGGTCCGTGGCTTCAGGCGGTCTGACCGTGCCGAGGGCTTCAGAACAGCCCAGGGATGCCAATGGCTCGGCCAGCATCGTGACAGGGCGGCCGCTGCCGATTAGTCAATAAGAGAGATCTAATGCCGAACCAACCGGTGTAGGTTGGTCATTATTGGCGGTTCGTCTTGAGCCAGCCAGATTATCACGAGAGAGACAGGATGACGAACATGACACGGACAGTACTGCGCACCAGTATGATTGCAGTGAGCTTGATCGGGTTGGTGACTTTCGCTGCCCTGGGCCTGGGCGTCGCCCTCGCTGGCGATCCCGGCTGGCCAAACCGGCCCACCGGGGCAGCCGCGAATCAACCAGAGAACTGGGAGGCATGGGCAGCCGCGAATGGCGAGACGTGGAAGTGCGTGAAGATTGAGCCAATCGAAGGTCAGTTCTACACTATGCCGGCGCCGGATGCTGGCTACAACTGGCGCCTGCTGGTGGTCAAGGCCGCAAACCAGCATGACCTTTACTGGAATCCGGTGACGGGCCAGCAGTACCAAAGCACCGTTGTTGACAGCATCAGCCACATCATCCAGTGCCAGATGG
>SKLM01000130.1 GCA_007123205.1 Thermoflexales bacterium | reverse complement strand
TCTGTTGGGCGTCCTGATCGCGGCACTGGCATTCACCTACACAGGACGAATTGCCAAGATGCAACGGCAAGCAGACAACTCAACTGTGTTCCCCTTCTGAGCGCATGGCTGTAGGCTACCACGCCTCTGCAACGGTCGCTCCACCTCGCCATCAGCTCCCGGACGGCCGACAGCCCCCAGGATTCCGTCGCCAGGGCTGAAGACCGTAATCAGCAAGGTGTAGAAACTGCCCGGTTCGGTGAGCTACTCACTCAAGAGTTCGGGGATACGTACGTCGTCCACTTCGATCACGGCGGCCCTGACGAGAGCGGCAACGTTGCCGCCTGTAAGGCGTTCCACGGCGCCCCTGGAGAGGGAATACACAACAGCAATGGGTTAGCAGATGTCGATGTTTTGATCGCTGACTCTGAGGGAAGAGCGCTTGTCCTCATCGAGATAGAGGAGCGGCAAGCCTCCCCCCAGAAGATCGTCGGCGACGTATTCGCGCTAGCCATGCCAGATCACCTGGCGGTCGGGCGTGGCGATCAGGAGTGCTTCGCGACAGTCCCACACATACGTTGTGCTCGCTGGCGTGCTACCCGCGGGGGGGAGCGGGACGCGAGAAGGTCGACGTGCTCATCAAGACCCAGCTTTCTTCCTTCCGCAGGGAGGAGCACGAGTTCAGCCTTCGGAATGTGGGGTTAGTGTTTCGAGAGTCGATCGGGGTTGCTATGGAGGACACACGCGCGTCAAACCGGCACGCATCCGAGTGCCCCCGTTCAGGTTAGCGTGGCGACGGCCTCTGTCTGGGCCAAGATGATCTGCTGAGTCCGGGGTCGCGAGTATAATCAGGACGATCGATGGCCTTTGCTGAGGAATGCGCGAGAGGCCTGCGGCGGTGATGGCCGCGGCGACGACTCGCTGACTGGAGGGGGTGACATGGGCAAGACGAAGACAGTGCAGGTGTCGCTGGATCTGCCACAAAGCGTCTTCTCGGCCTTGCGACAGGATCCCGGGAGCTTCGTGAGCGAGATGCGATTGGCAGCGGCTGTCAAGCGGTATGAGATGCACGAGATCTCACAGGCCAAGGCGGCGGAAGTCGCGGGTCTATCACGGAGCGAGTTTCTGTCAGCTTTGGCGCGCTTCGACGTTTCGCCGTTTCAGTACGATGCTATAGCGGTCGTCGCCGAGGTCAGTGGTGAGTGAGCGTTGGGTGCTGAACGCCTCCCCAATCATCGTCCTGGCGCGGGTGGGGCACGAGCACCTCTTTGAGGCGCTGGCTGTGCAGGTCGTGGTCCCCCAAGCTGTGGTTGAGGACATAGAGGCTGGGCCAGTGGGTGATCCGGCTCGCCGGGCCATCGCTAAATGAACAGTTTACCACCGTGAACGCGACGCCGTTGTCAGAGGTCCTGGCTTGGGATCCGAGGATCGGTGAGACGGCGGTGCTCTCCTACGCGCTTGAGGAATCCCATTGGACCGTTGTCCTTGACGACGCCGTAGCCCGGAAGTGTGCAAAGAGCTTTGATCTGCCGTTCAAGGGGACTCTGGCGGTGGTTGTCTTGGCCAAGCAGCGCGGCCTGATTCCGTCTGCCGCCGGTGTCCTTCGTTCCCTGCTCAGGAGCGGTTTCCATCTGGATGAAGGCATCATCCGGACAGTCCTGTCGCGGACGGTGGGCGAAAGGTGGGACCAGTGCCCGCTGCCGCGCTGAGCCTGGTAGTGCGGGCACCTCCGTGGGCGGCGAGTATCGAGGTGCTCAGAGTGATTCGGGTAGTGCTCGATAGTACAATGAGAATCGTGTACGATGGGCATGGTTTTGTGGCGGGCCTGGCCCAGAGGGTGCGGTGAGGGAGGCGCTTTGGGCCAGGCCGCCCTTTCGCAAGATGAGGGGGCATACCAGACCTTGCGGCCCTCGCTGCCCGGCTGTTGCTCGAAGCCGCCCGGCTCGAATTAGCGCTCGGCCAGCAACGCGGGATGTTCAGGGATGAGACCTATCCGGCTGCCTTCGACAAGGGAGCCGGCATCGGGCTCAAGCGCCACGGCTATCCCTGGGCGCCGCTCCTGAGCTAAGCTTACTCGCGCATCCAGACCCCGCGACCGACGGACTCGTTCATCGTTGAGATTCAAGGGGAGCCGGCCAGCCGGCTCAGACGGCGGTTCTCGACGCTGAAGCAACAGGCGCGGGGGTTGGTCGAACAGATCGCAGAGGGAGTCGAGGATTCCGCAGGCTGTCCCACACTGAGGAGACCCACATGAACCAAAACCAGCAGCGCATTGCCCAGGTCCTGGCCTCCGTAGCCATCATCATCGTCATCGCTCTCCTGCGCGATCGTTCGAGGACACTGGCAGCCATCACGGCGACCATGCCCGTGAACGTGGCGCTGGGTCTATGGATCGTCGGGACGGGGGAAGGAACGGGCCAGGCCGACGTGGTAAGCTTTACGCGTTCCATGGTGGCTGGGGTCGGCGCCACGCTGATCTGGGTCGTCGCAGTCTGGTTCGGGGCGCGAGCCGGATGGGGCATCGGGCGGCTCCTGGTGCTCGGATATGCTGCCTGGGCGGTAGCGCTGGGTGCCGCACTGGCCCTGCAGTCACTTCTCGGAGCAGGGGTGGTATTCCCCGGTTGAGGCCACACCGGTAGATTCCCTGTTGGGAGGCGACGGAGCCGATTGCACGCGCAAGCGCATGTGCTATAATGGAGAACGTTGGTGGGGCGTAGCCAAGTGGTAAGGCACGGGACTTTGGATCCCGCAATCGTAGGTTCGAATCCTACCGCCCCAGCTTGACCTGACTGGATGGGGCTCCGCTGGCCGTGGTGAATAGCCACGGTTTCTTCATCTGTGATCGATCGCGGGCGGGTCGGGCGGATCGCGGACGGCCGTCCTTGCAGGGTTATTGCCTGGTGCCCCAGGGCCGCCGCAGCCCTGCCCCGACACATGCTTCGGACGGTGCTCTGGGTGAGGAGGGAGCCGTGGACATTGCTGTTGTGATTCTGGCCGCCGGTGAAGGGACCCGCATGAAGTCGGACCGACCCAAGGTGCTCCATGCCCTGGGGGGGCGGCCTATGCTCGAGTACTCGCTGGAGACGGCGCGGGCGGTGACGGACGAACCACCGGTGCTCATCGTGGGCCACGGGGCGGAGTCAGTGACGGAGGCTGCCGGAGACGACGTCGTCAGTATCACCCAGAGTCCGCCGTTGGGAACCGGGCACGCCGTGCTCCAGGCGCGCGACTTCCTTCAAAGCCGGGCTGACCTGGTGCTGGTCTCGTACGCCGACATGCCCCTCCTCACTGCGGAGACGCTGGGCCGGCTGGTGGATCGCCAGAGGGAAAGCTCCGGCTCCATCACGCTGCTGACCTTGATGCGGGACGAGTCCCGGGGATTCGGACGGGTCATCCGGGACGAGGACGGATCCGTGGTTGAGATCGTGGAGGAGGCGGTGGCAGCGCCGGAGGAGCTGGCGGTCCGGGAGTTGAACGCTGGTGTCTACTGCTTCGAAGCGGAATGGCTGTGGGAGCACGTGGGGAAGATCTCCCCCAGCCCGCCCAAGGACGAGTATTTCCTCACCGACCTGGTCGAGATGGCGGCGACCGAAGGCCGCCAGGTTCAGGCTGTGGTAATCGAGAATGAGGACGAGACGCTGGGCATCAACACGCGCGTCCATCTGGCCGAGGCTGAAGAGGTCCTCCGTCGCCGGATCAACGAGCAGTGGATGAGCGCCGGCGTCACCCTGATCGATCCTGTCACCACCTACATCCAGCCCGGGGTTACCATTGGGCGGGACACGGTCATCCAGCCAGGTACGCACCTGCGGGGTGCGACGACGATCGGGGAGCGCTGTACCATCGGTCCGAACACGATCGTCGAGGACTGCGCCATCGCCGATGAGTGTGTGGTCGTCGCGTCGGTGTTGGAGCAGGCGGTGATGGAACGAGGCTCCGATCTGGGGCCCTTCGGCCATCTGCGGCGGGGTGCCCGGTTGTGCGAAGGCGCACACATGGGCAACTTCGGGGAGCTGAAGAACGCGACCCTCGGCCCCGACGCCAAGATGGGCCACTTCAGCTATCTCGGGGACGCTCAAGTGGGGGCGGGGGCAAATGTGGGTGCCGGGACGGTGACGTGCAACTACGATGGCCAGCGGAAGCACGGCACGGTCATTGAGGAAGGGGCGTTTATCGGCTCGGCCACGATGCTGGTGGCGCCCGTGCGGGTGGGCCGGGGGGCTCGCACCGGTGCCGGTGCCGTGGTGACTCACGACGTCCCCGACGGGGCGCTGGTCTACGGGGTTCCGGCTCGGGTCCACAGAGGGGTTGAGGGGGACGAGGATGATGAGGGCCAGTCTTGACCGAGAAGCCCTGATTCGGGCGGCTGCAGCGGCACGGGAGTTTGCCTACGCGCCGTACTCCGGATACGAGGTGGGAGCGGCCCTCTGGGCGGCGTCGGGGCGAGTCTATGTCGGCTGCAACGTGGAGAACGCGGTCTACCCGCTATCTATGTGCGCGGAGAGAGCAGCGGTCTTCTCGGCCGTCAGCGACGGTCAGCGGGAGTTCGACGCCGTGGCTGTGGTCACCGAAAACGGTGGAGCGCCGTGCGGTTCCTGCCGCCAGGTATTGCGCGAGTTTGGCACGGGGATGGTGGTCCTTATCGCCGACGTCGAGGGAAACTACCGTGAGATGACGGTCGGTGAACTGCTGCCGGATAGTTTCAGCGTCGCCGACCTGGCATAGGCGTGGCGGTCCGAGACGGCGGTTAGCGTGAGCATCCTTCGGTGAGAGACCAGGGGCCGGGTGGGGGGCGCATACTGACCAACTGGGGATGCGTCATATCATCAAGGAGCGGATCTCAGCGGGCGCCAAGGGCGCAACGGTGACTATCGCGGACAGATTGTCGTTCAAGAGCTTGACGCGCACTGCTTCTCTGTCGCCGGCGCTGGAATAGCGGCCCGTGATGCGCGCAGCTAGCTCGATCTCGCCCTCTGTTGGGTCCCCGCTCACCAGAGTAGTGGGACCTGGGTCGTCGATGGTCGTCATCAGGACGCCCTGATCCTGCAGGCTGGCGATGTGAGCGTTCTCTTCGTGGTGGCGGCCAACCACCACTCTCCGTTGGGACGGCAGGCGAAGATGGCGGCCGATTGCGAGAAGAAGCGCTTGCTCACTGGTCAGCGCGTCCGGCCCCTCGTGATCCAGGAAATCTCGGAGCCGGCGCGAATAGGTCTTATCGACTAGGAAGCAGCCCCCGCCGGCCGGCTGCGGGTATTCGGTGATGCCGAACTCCTGGGCCAGCGCCATCTGGGGCCCGCGACTACGACCCTGGAAGGCGTACAGGTTGTCCCGTTCTACCCAGCCTCGCTCCTCCGGGATGGTGGGCTCCAGGAGCTTGGCTGACAGGGGGCGCAGCAGCAGCCCTTCGAGGCCGCTCCCTCGCTCCACGGTCCTCAGGGCGTGGCGCAGCTGGCTGTTCGGGCGCTGCCCCAGGACCTCGCCAGTGAAGATGAACTGGTGGTCGTGCTCCTCCATCCACCTCTTCGCCTGACGGAGCAGGAAGATCCGGCAGTCGACGCAGGGATTCATCTGGGATCCGTATCCGTGCTTCGGGTTCAGGACCACTGGGATGTAGTCCTCGAATGCGCGGAGGCTTACCAGATCGAGACCCAACATGCGAGCGGCTCGCTCGGCCCTCGACTCTTGGGAGGCCTGTCGACGGGTCAGGCGATTCCTTCTCTCGTACGTAAGCCCGGTCTCGATGTGGACGGGCGTCACGGCGATCCCCTGTTCCAGCATCACCCGAGTTGCCAGGATGCTGTCCAGCCCACCGGAAAGCAGGCCCACGGCTCTGATCGACTTCTCGCTTTTCACGATGAGGAGAATACCACAGGGTAGCGGTTGCGTCAACCGAATCGGCCCTCATTGCGTGTTCCCCGAGCATCAGCGATTGCGGGGCAAACGGGCTGATGATATAATGGCCCGACGCGATAGGAGCGCCTGCATGCCAGAACGGACGAATCAGGAGTGGATGGCTGCCCTGGGCAGGGCTGGTCCCGAGCGTGAGTTGGCCCTGGCCGACCTGCGCGCGTTGCTGGTGCGGGGCCTGAGCTACGTGATGGCCGATCGCGCCCAGGTGAGCGAGGCGGACATCGAGGGTTTCGTCCAGGAAGCGCTGTTGAAGGTGCTGGACAGCTTCGATTCGTTTTGGGGCGATAGTCGTTTTACGACGTGGGCCCAAAAGATCGCCGTGCATGAGGCCTTCACCGAGTTGCGCCGCAAGCGCTGGGAGAACGTCTTCCTGGATGAGATGACCGCCCGATACGAGGGCGATTTCACCCCTGCTGTCCTTACCGATGCCCGGCCCTCGCCCGAGGAGCAGCTAACCCAGCGTGGGCTATTGGAGCTGATAGAGCGGCTCATCGTGGAGGAGCTGACCGACCGTCAGCGGCAGGCCATCGTCGGTGTCGTCTTCACCGGGATGCCCACGGAGGAAGTGGCTCGTCGGATGGGGACGAATCGGAATGCGCTCTACAAGCTGATGCACGATGCCCGTCAGCAGCTCAAACGCAGTCTGCAGGCCGAAGGTGTTTCCCTTGAGGCCGCTCTGGCCGCTTTCGAACCTGTGGCGGGTAAGAGATACGCAGCCCACCACGTCAGAGACACGGGGGGATGATGCCGCAAGTCGACTCCGCGCAGATCAAGCGCCTGGTGCGCAACGTGCTGACGACGCGCCCCGATGAGATTGGGTGTGAGGAATGCCTGAACCGTATGGATCGGTTCGTTGAGATGGAGTTGGCGGGTAAGGATCCTCGCCAGGCTATGCCTCTGGTGGAGGATCATCTGACTCGGTGTCTCGATTGTCGCGAGGAATTTCTCGCGCTATTGGAGGCGCTTCGCCATCTGGAGGCGGAGTAGGTGGTGCACGCGCCGGGACGTTGGGCGATCACGGGTGAGGAGTTGTGGTGGGCCAGGAGGGATTGAGCACCGCCCGAGGTGATGGACAGATAAGGCTGAGGCCGCCTGTGGTGGGCGGTGGTGTCTCAAGGCGTGACCGCCGGCCGGGTGAGGTAGGTGAGAGGATGACAACCAGCACGATATGAGAAGGCCACCTGAAGCGCACCAACAGAAGGTACACCGTGGCCGGTCGAGCCCGCCGGTCCCGTTGATCGTTTCAGCCGTGGTCGTGATCGGGTTCCTGGTCGTACTCGTCAGCGCTCGACCCAGGCTGGAGCAGGGCGTCTCGAATCTGGCCAGTTTGCTACCGGTGGGCTACGCGTTTGCCGCCGGGATGGTGGCCAGCGTCAACCCGTGCGGTGCCCTGATGCTTCCGTCGTACATCCTCTTCCAGCTGGAGGTTGATGAGCACGCGCCGCCCTCGGTCCTCGACCAGGTGTTCCGGGCCTTGCGGGTTGCCACCGTAGCGACAGGGGGGTTTGCCCTCGTATTCGGCGCGGCGGGGATCGTGATCAGTGCGGGGGGGCGTTGGCTGATCGGCCTGTTCCCCTATGCCGGGCTCCTGATCGGCGGGGCCATGGTCGTTCTCGGGGTCTGGCTTCTCGCTTCGCATCGTGAGCTGGGCATACTGGCGGCCAGCCGTGTGGCGGTCACGCCCCGGCGTACGTTAGGGAACGTGTTTCTCTTTGGTTCTGCTTACGGGATCAGCTCGCTGAGCTGCACGCTTCCGATCTTCCTGGTGGTGGTCGGCAGCGCTCTGGGTACCGGCGTGATCACGACATCCATAGCCCAGTTCATGGGGTATGCCCTGGGTATGGGGGCGGTCCTCGCTGTGATCACCGTCGGCACCGCGCTCTTCCGAGAGGTGATTGAGCGCTGGCTCCGCCGGCTGATACCTTATGTGCACCGCGTCAGTGCGCTCTTTCTCGTGGGAGCGGGGGCTTACCTGGTCTACTACTGGCTCGCCGAGGTAGGGTGGTTGGGCTAGGGCGGCCGCGAAGTCGAGAGGCGGTGGTTCCCGGCCTAGCCCGAGCCGAATCGTGAGTATGTCGGAGAGGGGGTTCTGATATATGCCAAGAGACATCCCCGTTGGTAACGGCGCGCTGCTGGTCAACTTCGATGACCGGTATCTGCTGCGCGACATCTACTGGCCGCACGTGGGGCAGGAGAATCACACCCAAGGTCATCCATTCCGATTCGGTGTCTGGGTGGACGGCACGTTCCGTTGGGTAAGTGACGACGGGGGGGCGTCGTCGTCAGCCTGGCAGCGGGAACTGGACTACGCGGATGATACTCTGGTCACCCACGTGACGCTCTACCATCCCGATCTCGCACTCCGTATCGTCTGTCAGGACATCGTGGACTTCCACGAGGATCTCTACCTGCGGAAGGTGGTGGTTCACAACGAGGTGGCGCGGGACCGAGCGGTACGCTTGTTCTTCGCGCAGGATCTGCGCATCGGCGGAAACGCGGTGGGAGATACAGCGTACTACGAGCCGGAGCGCCGTGCCGTCTTCCACTATAAGGGCCAGCGCTGGTTCCTGATCAACACCATGAAGGAGGGGGCTCCCGAGGGCGTCGACCAGTGGGCCGTCGGCGTCAAGGAGGCCCAGGGGAAGGAGGGGACGTGGCGCGACGCCGAGGACGGCTCTTTGTCCGGCAATGCGGTGGCGCAGGGTAGCGTCGACTCGGTGGTGGGCATTGAGCTCACCGTACCGGCGGCAGCTGAGGCGACGGCCTGGTACTGGATCGCGGTAGGGGACTGTTTCCAGGTCGTGACGGGCCTGAACCGGGCGGTGCGTCAGAAGGGGCCGGAGACCTTCTTGAAGCGCACGCACGATTACTGGTCTTTCTGGGTGAGTCAGGGGGTACCCTCCTTTCTGGACCTGCCCCCCAAGATCTGTCAACTCTATCAGCGCAGCCTGATGATCCTGCGGACGCAGATCGACGACGGTGGGGCTGTCCTCGCCGCCAACGATTTTGATATCGCGCACTACGGGCGCGACACGTATTCCTACATGTGGCCGCGGGATGGCGCGCTGGTGACCTCAGCGCTGATTCAGTCAGGCTTTCCTGAGGTGACTCGACGCTTCTTCGATTTCTGCCATCGAGTCATCACTGAAGACGGGTACCTCCTCCACAAGTACAACCCGGACGGAGCCCTGGGGTCCTCGTGGCACGGTTGGTACTACGAAGGGGAGAAGTCCGTCCCGGTGCAGGAGGATGAGACAGCTCTCGTCCTCTGGGCCCTCTGGCGTCACTTCGACCGCTTCCACGATGTCGAGTTCATCAAGCCGCACTACCGCGGCCTGGTGATCCGAGCAGCGAACTGGATGTGTCGCTATCGTGACGAGACGAGCGGCCTACCATTGCCCTCCTGGGACCTCTGGGAGGAGCGGTGGGGCGTCCATGCCTGGACGGTCGGGGCCACCTGGGCGGGGTTGCAGGCCGCCGCCAACTTTGCGG
This sequence comes from Thermoflexales bacterium, assembly GCA_007123205.1. Taxonomy (GTDB): domain Bacteria; phylum Chloroflexota; class Anaerolineae; order B4-G1; family B4-G1; genus SKLM01. Next base: position 5,155 of record SKLM01000130.1, on the reverse strand, counting down.
ATGCCTTCGGTGAGGCTGATCTGGCAGCCAGATACCGCAGCGTGGCCGATGAGGAGATCAAACCGGCTGTCGAGGAGCATCTATGGTCCTCCGAGCTGGGCCGCTACGTGCGAACGATCCGGAGGGATGAGGACGGGCACTGGGATTCCGACTCCACGGTGGACGCTTCCCTGTTCGGGCTGTGGTATTTCGGCATGTTCGACGCCGATGATCCGCGGATCGTCGCCACGATGGAGGCCGTGCGCGATCGACTGTGGCTCAAGACAGAGGTGGGAGGAGTCGCTCGGTACGAGGATGACTACTACCATCAGGTCAGCGATGATATCGAGCGAGTGCCCGGTAACCCCTGGTTTATCTGCACGCTGTGGCTGGCGCAGTGGATCATCGCCAGAGCGGAGACCGACGAAGGCCTCGAGCCAGCCTTGGAGTTGGTGCGGTGGGCGGTGGACCATAGTTTGCGGAGCGGCGTCATGGCGGAGCAGGTCCATCCGCACACAAATGAGCCGCTCTCCGTCAGTCCATTGACCTGGAGTCACGGCACACTGGTAATGACGATCCAGGAGTATCTGGACAAGCACGCGCACTTCCACCGCTGCCCGGAGTGTGGGCACGCGCCGCATCGCTCGGCCGTGGTCCCGTCCGGCGAGGTCGATACGGACGCGCGCCGGTAGCTTGGGTGTGCGGTTTTTTTGCGGGCATACATCGTGCCGTGGTCGAGATTCTACCCGCAGTTGAAACCATCGCGATGCGGGCGCCATGGGTGGACGACAAGGTTCTTTCACCTTGCCGCGGCGGGGGTGTGCCATCGATGGGATGACCGGGCCTGAACGCCTGGGAGGGCCGTGTGATGCCTGAGACGCTGCGCCACGATGTCTTGATCATCGGGGGTGGGTTGGCGGGTCTCCGGGCCGCGGTGGCCGTACGAGACGCCGGTGCGGACGTCGCCGTCCTGTCCAAGGTCTACTCCATCCGTTCGCACTCTGGTGCGGCCCAGGGGGGCGTCAATGCAGCCCTGGGCAATCACCCGGACGGACGCGACGACGACTGGCAGCGCCATGCCTTTGACACGGTCAAGGGTTCTGACTATCTGGCCGACCAGCCCAGCGCCGAGATTCTGGCTCGAGAAGCGCCGGAGCGCGTACTCGAGATGGAGCACTGGGGCACCTACTTCAGCCGCTTTCCGGACGGGCGCATCGCGCAGCGTCCCTTCGGAGGCGCGGGCTTTCCCCGTACCTGCTATGCGGCCGACCGGACGGGGCATCAAATGCTTCACACGCTCTACCAGCAGTGTCTGAAGCGCGAGATCGCGTTCTACAATGAGTGGCTCTTGACGCAGGTGGCGGTGCACGAGGGGCGGGTGGAGGGGGCTGTGGCCCTGCACGTGCCGAATGGGGAGGCGCGTGGTGTTCAGGCGGACGCCGTCGTCGTGGCCGGGGGTGGTCACGGCAGGATCTACGCCAGGTCGACCAACTCCTACATCAACGTGGGCAGTGCGACCGCGGCTGTGTTCCGGGCCGGCGTCCCGCTGGCGGACATGGAGTTCGTCCAGTTCCATCCCACTAGTCTCTACAGGACGAACATACTGATTACGGAGGGCGTGCGAGGCGAGGGCGGGTTCTTGCTCAACACGGAAGGGGAGCGCTTCATGGCGCGCTATGCGCCGGACGCGATGGAGCTGGCGCCCCGGGACATCGTCGCCCGCGCCATCCAGACCGAGATCCGGGAGGGCCGCGGCTTCGACGATGGTTACGTGGCGCTCGACGTACGGCATCTGGGTGAGCCGAAGATCAAGGAGCGGCTGCCGGGGATCCGACAGATCGCGGTTGATTTCGCGGGGGTGGATCCCGTGGAGAGGCCGATTCCGGTGCAGCCCGCTCAGCACTACTCGATGGGTGGTCTGGCGTGCGACGAGAACGGTGAGACTGCTGTGTCCGGCCTGTTTGTCGTCGGTGAGTGTTCCTGCATCAGCGTCCACGGTGCCAATCGGCTGGGGGGCAACTCCCTTCTCGAGACGCTCGTCTTCGGCCGTAGGGCGGGCGAGCGGGCTGCGCAGGTGGCTTCCAGCGGACGGGCCGCAGGGGCGGAGACCAGGCTCATCCAGTCGGTCGGGGAGCAGGAGCGGGAGATTGAGGCGCTCAAGGAACGACCCTCGGGCGAACGGCAGATCACCCTGCGACGCGAGATGCAGGCAACGATGACCGAACACGTCGGGATCTTCCGGGATGAAGCAGGGCTGCGGACGGCCGTCGACCGCCTGGCTGAGCTCCGGGATCGGTATGGGACAGTCGTCCTGGACCATAAAGGCCGCCGGTTCAACTATGATCTCGTGGATGTCCTCGAACTCCGCGGGATGCTGGATCTGGCTCAGGTGACGGCCCTTGGTGCTCTTGAGCGCTCCGAGTGTCGGGGTTCCCACTGGCGCACCGACCATCCAAGTCGGGACGACCAGCGCTGGTTGCGGCACAGCATGGTCTCGTACGCGGGCACGCGCCGCCCCGAGGTCCGGTACAAGGATGTGGTCATCACCGATTACCCCCCGCAGGAGCGGGAGTACTGACCCTCTCTCCGGCCAGATCGATGTCGCAGCCTTCTTGGTGGTCTCCGGATCGCCGCCGCAGGAGGCCGAAGGGGCACCTATGAGGATCAAGATCTACACCACTGGTGGCACCATCGACAAGGTGTACGCGGGTGAGACCGGTCTCGTGGTCGGTCCACCGCGGATCGACAGCATCCTGTGGGAGGGGAGAGCCGCGGTCGACTATGATGTCGAAGCCCTGCTGCGCAAGGACAGCCTCGACATCACTGCAGAGGATCGCCGGAAGATCGTAGAGGCGGTTTGCGCCACATCTCACCGCCTCATCGTAATCACCCACGGCACGGACACGATCCTTGAAACGGCGCGAGCCTTGCTGCCGGTCTCCAGCAAAGTGATGGTGCTGACGGGCGCGATGCAGCCGGCGGCCTTCAGGGAGACCGATGCGGCGTTCAACGTAGGCGGAGCGATCGCGGCGGTCCAGGTTCTGCCCGAAGGGGTCCATCTGGTGATGAACGGGAGGGTACTCGATCCGCGGATCTGCAGGAAGGATCGCGCGCGGGGGTGCTTCGTGGAGGCGACGTGAATGACCAGGCGATAGATTGTGTGTTGAACCTGTCTCCTCAGAGAAGGCGGCGATATGACTGACGGACAACACACCTTTCGGGTCCTCCGTTTCGACTCGGCCGATGACGAGACACCGGCCTATCAAACCTATGCTTTGGAGGCGTCGCCCGGGATGACGGTGCTCGAAGCCCTTCTGCGCATACAGGCCGAGCAGGACGGCACTCTTGCCTTCCGGTACGCGTGCCGGGGCGCTGTCTGTGGCTCGTGCGCGATGATGATCAACGGGCGGGAAGAGCTCGCCTGCCGCACCCAGGTTCGAGACGCGTCGCGGCAGGGCCGGACGGTGTACACCGGATCCGCGCGCGAGGAGGTGGAAGCGCCGGGCAGCGATGCGCAGATGATCACCGTCGAACCGCTGCGAAACCTGCGGGTCATCAAGGATCTGGTGGTCGACATGGAACCCTTCTTCGACAAGCTCGTGGCGGTCGAGCCGTGGCTCCAGCCTGAGCAGGCCCATCCCCCACGGGAGCGACGGGTGGGGCCGGGGGCGTGGGCCGAGGCCGAACCATACACGAACTGCATCTTGTGTGCATGCTGTCATAGCGTGTGCCCGGTGGCCGAGCAAGAGCCTGGCTACTTGGGACCGGCGGCGCTGGCGCAACACTATCGGTTTCTGGCCGATGTCCGCGATCAGGCCGGTGAGCATCGGCTGGCGCTTGTGGATGGTGACGACGGCGTCAACGGCTGCGACTTTGCCTGGAACTGCGTGCACATCTGCCCTCGAGGCGTTCCGCCCACCAAGGGGATTGCCAAGACCCGCGCGCGGATCACGCGGGAGAGACGGGGGGACGGGCGCCAATGAAGGGCCGGCATCGGGGCGGGACGGCGTGCGTCCCCGAGGGATGGCCTCGTGTTGCCACCCATCATGCCTGGTCATAGAAGGGGGAGACCCCGCGGGGGAATGGAGGGGGCTGTGAGGGTGGAGCGCGATCTGATGGGAGAGGTGGAGGTGCCGGAGGGAGCCCTGTGGGGTGCTCAGACTCAGCGGGCGATGGAGAACTTCCGGATATCGGACCTGCGCTTCGGCCGACGCTTCATCCTGGCTCTGGGCCACATCAAGCGCGCCTGTGCCCGGGCGAACGCGGACCTCGGTCTGCTCGATCCACGTTTGGGACACGCGATCGAAGCGGCGTGCCGGGAGGTTGCCGAAGGGAGATGGGACGATGACTTTCCTATCGACGTTTTCCAGACCGGCTCCGGCACCTCGACTAACATGAATGCGAACGAGGTGATTGGGAATCGGGCCATACAGCTCCTCGGCGGTGACGTCGGCAGCCGGGTCCCCGTTCATCCCAACGATCACGTCAACATGAGCCAGTCGAGCAACGACGTGATTCCCACCGGAATCCACGTGGCGGCCACCCTTGCCCTTCGCGACGAACTCATCCCGGCCCTTGTCCGGCTGCAGGAGGCTCTGGAGAAGAAGGCGGAGCTGTTCGACTCTGTGGTCAAGCCGGGGCGCACGCATCTACAGGATGCCACACCCATTCGGATGGGCCAGGTATTCGGTGGTTACGCGGCCCAGGCGGAAAAGAGTGTCGCGCGCGGCCGGCAGGCTGCCAGGGCTCTGCGCGAGCTACCTTTGGGGGGCACCGCGGTCGGAACTGGACTCAACTGCCCGGCAGACTTCGCGGGCCGGGCCATCGCCATCTTGAACGAGACCTTTGGCACTGATTTCGTCGAAGCGGTCAACCACTTCGAGGCCAATGCCGCCCGGGACGGGGTGGTCCAGGCCTCGGGCCAGCTGAAGACGATCGCTGTCAGCCTGACAAAGATCGCGAATGACATCCGCTGGCTCGGCTCCGGGCCGCGCAACGGCCTGGGCGAGCTGAAACTGCCCGCCGTCCAGCCGGGATCGTCGATGATGCCCGGGAAGATCAACCCGGTCATGGCGGAGGCGCTGATCCTGGTGGCCGCCCAGGTCATTGGCCACGACGCGGCGATTACCCTGGGCGGGCTGGGCGGCTATTTCGAGCTCAACTTGATGATGCCTCT
>SKLM01000118.1 GCA_007123205.1 Thermoflexales bacterium | reverse complement strand
GCTTAGGGCTCGCTGCGCGAGCTTGGCACGCGGCTTAGCTTCGCACGCGGCTTAGCTTCGCACGCGGCTTAGCTTCGCACGCTGGGCACCGTGGGTGTTCGAAGAGTGACAAATGCGGTTGTAGTACTAACAGACCCCCGGTATCCCACAACCGCCCCCGCTGTCAGAACAAGACCTGACCTTCGCAAGGTTGTCCATCGGCAGGGGCGCTGGGGCAGAGCAATGGGTCATCCGGCCAGGAGTCGTCTCTTGTAAGGAATACGCTACCGGGCTGCCAGGGAAGTGATCCCGTCAGCACTTACGTCGCCCGTCAAGTCCTATTCAGGAAGTAGCCGATGGTGACGCCGATGGCGATGAGGACGATGATGAACAGGACCAGGCCCGGCAGCCACCACCCGATGAGACCGATGACGATCCCGGCCAGCACGCCCCCGGCCAGCCCCAGCATCGCCCGGGCCGCCTGCCTCCCCCGCTTGCCCGCGGTGCCGTCGCCCTTCACCCACAGGCTGTAGCCCCCGGCCATAGCCAGCACGCTGGTTCCCAGAGCGAGCCCGAAGACCTGGTCTCCCGTCAGGTATGGCACATCCACCACCAGGATTCCGCAACTGCTCTGCCGCCCCGGCGCCGGGTAGCGGCGGCGCAGGACTGCGTTCACCATGATCACCCGGCCGTATACCGCATCATCAGCCGTCACCGGCCACACTACCGACTTCGACTCCCCGGGTTCCAGCGGGACGGCCACAGTGAACTCGTGGGTCAGGATCAGCGAGCCGGCGCTCATGGATACACGGAGGTGCCGCTCCGTCGGCCTATCCAGAGGATTGCTGACCAAAACACTCACCGCGCCCGTCTCTCCTCTGGTGATCATCACGGGACAGCGCAGGCTTCTGAGGGGCGCCTCCCGCCGCCAGGCCGGGTCGAAGAGGATCGACTCGAAGTCCGACCAGATCAGCCCAGCGAAGAGGGCCATGCCGAGGAGAAGCCCCGTGGAGAAGACGAGGATGGCCAGGGGGTCGACCAGCCGTCGACGAAGCATTACTCTAGCTGGCGCTCGCCCTCAGCCCTGGCGCCCGCCCACGTACATCGCGCTGCCAACCAGACCCAGGAACAGGCCGCCCACGGAGGCCGTGTGCGAGACGAAGCTCAACCACAGGCTAACCGGCGCGAGTCCGAGCACCATCAGGACCGGACCGACGAAACCAACCACAACCAGTAAGAAACCAATGCCCACGATAATCAGGGGGCGTGACGCACCCATCGAAACCTCCAACTAGAACCTCTCCGATTTCCTGCAAATCCCACGCCGCGGCCCGGCGGCGCGACCATTAGGGACAGGCTACCCCGAGGGCCGGCGGGGCTAGCTCACCGATGGAGCCAGCACGCCGCGAAGTGCTCTGGCTCCGGTTCGAACTCCGGCGGGATCTCCTCATCGCACAACCCCTCGATGATATAGGGACAGCGCGGGTGGAACCGGCATCCCGACGGCGGGTTGACCAGGCTGGGCGGTTCACCGGGCGGCACATCCCGCTGCCGGGTGGCGTTATCCGCGTCGGGATCCGACGTGGCGGCCAGCAACGCCTCGGCATAGGGGTGAGCCGGGTTGCGGATCAGATCGCGGATCCGCGCCTTCTCCACCATCTGGCCCGCATACATCACAAAGACCCGCTCCGAGAAGTAGCGCACCGTGGACAGATCGTGGGTGATGTAGATCACTGCCAGATCGTGAGCCTCCTGCAGCCCCCGCAGGAGCCTGAGAATCTCCACCCGGACTGACGCATCGAGCATAGACACCGGCTCGTCGGCGACGATCAGCCTCGGCCCCAGGAGCATGGCCCGGCTGATCACGATCCGCTGCTGTTGCCCCCCGCTCAACATGTGGGGGTACTTGGGCAGGAACTCCTCAGCCGGTGCCATCTTGACCTCTTCCAGCACCTTCCGTATGCGATCCATCCGCTCGGTCTTCGATCCGACACCGTTGATGATCAGCGGCTCCTCGAGGATCCGCTGGACGGTCATAAAGGGCGCCAATGCCCCGTAGGGGTCCTGCTGGACAAACCCGATCTGCGCCCGATAACGGCGCAGGTCAGCTCCCCGCTGCTCTTCCAGCCGGAGGTCGTGGAAAGTGACACTCCCCTCTGTGGGTCTGTTCAAACCCAGGATCGTCTTCATCAGGGTGGTCTTGCCACAGCCGCTCTCACCGACGATGGCGATGGTCTGATTGACGTCCAGATCGAAGCTCACGCCGTCGACGGCGCGCACGTACCCGGCGTGACCGAGCCCAAAACGCCGCAACTCGAACCATACTCGCAGATCCTTGATAGACAGGAGCGCCCCATTGGAGCTCGCACTGACGCTCCCCATCCCCACCGCCTCTTCCTTCCTCTTCTCCCCGGTCTGAACGGACATTACAGCTCCTCTATCTCAATCGTACAACCAACACTTGACCTTACGACCTTCCCGTTCATAGAGGGGCGGCTCCTCATCGCAGGGATCGAAGCGCCGGTGACAGCGATCAGCGAAACGGCAGCCGGTGGGAGGGTCAAGTAAGCTCGGTGGTTGACCGGTGATAAACTCGGGCTCCACCTCCTCGCGCAGCCGCGGCACACTGGCCATGAGCTTTCGCGAGTAAGGATGGAGGGGATCATCGAAGAAACGATGCGCGTCGCTGGTCTCCACGATCTGCCCCGCATACATCACGGCGACGTTGTTCGCCAACTCGCTCGAGGTGGCGATGTCATGGGTGATAAGGATGAAGCTGACCCCCAGACTGCTCTTGATCTGCTTGAGCACGTTGAAGATGTTCGCCTGGGTCAACACGTCCAGCGCCGAGGTCGGCTCATCCAGAACGACGAGATCCGGGGCAGTGACCAGGGCCATGGCCAGGGCCACCCGCTGGCGCATCCCGCCGCTCAACTCGAAAGCGTACCGGTTCAGGAAATCGAGGGGGACCCCCACGTGCTGGAACATCCGCTCGGCCTGGGTGAGGGCCGCCTCCTTGTTCACCCCATGATGGATCATGGAGGGCTCGGCCACCTGGTCGCCCACCTTCAGGACCGGATTCAGGGCGTTCATGGCCGCCTGGGGCACCATCGACATGCGCACCCAGCGCACCTCTCGCCGATACCGCTCATCGCTCAGCGCCATGACGTTCAATCCGTCCAGATAGACCTCTCCACTGTACTTATGAACGTTGCGCGGCAGCAAGCGCAGGATTCCTCGGGCCAGCGACGTCTTGCCGCACCCCGACTCCCCCACGATGACCACCGCTTCGTCCCGGTCCAGCCGGAAGTCCACTCCGTCTACAGCCTTCACGATGCCCCTGGTCGTACTGAACTGCAGTACCAGATCCTTCACATCGAGCAGCAGTCCGTTCTCAGCCATCAGCCTATATCTCCCTCAGACGGGGGTTGAAGATGCGATCCATCGTGAAACCAACCATCGCAAATCCGAGCCCCGTGAACATCAGCAACACCGCCGGCTGCAGCATCCAGTAATAGAGCTCGTTGTACAGCGCGCCGTTGGCCCGCGCGTCCTCGATCAGCTTGCCCCAGGTCGGCAGCTGGGGATCGCCCAGCCCCAGCAGGGCCAGGGAGGCCTCCAGGAAGACGAACACCGGGATGGAGCTCACCAGCTGGGGAATCAGCACCGGGACGATGCGCGGAACCAGGTAGCGGAGGATAATGCGCCCGTTGCCCGCGCCGTAGGCCTGCGCCGCCTCGATATAGTCCGCCTCCTTGATCTGCAGGAAGGTGGCCCGGTAGTTCTTGATCGCCGCGCCGAAGATGCTCAGGAGGATCACCCAGCCGAGGATCACCCATATGCTCCGAGAGATGAACAGACCCACCATGATGAGGATGGGCAGGAAGGGCAACAGCATGTTGATCTCGGTGATCCGCTGGATGATGCTGTCCACCACGCCCCCGAACCAGACACCCACGGCAGCGATGACCATGGTGGTGATGGTGGTGCCCAGCGCCGCCAGCAGCCCAAAGGCGAGGGCGATGGGTGTCCCATACAGCAGGGCCACACTCAGGTCGCGACGCCGGTGATCGGTGCCGGCGAGGCCGTGCACCCGCCCGTAGACCACGAGCTTCGCGTCCACGTCGGAGTCTTCCTCGAAGGTGATCGCCTCCACCAGCAGGGTATAGGTGCCCTTGACAGGGGTGACCGCCCCCTCTTCCTGATCGGTGAACAGTCCGATGCGGGGCTCCACCCTCCGCAGGCGCCGCACCAGCCGGTCGT
>SKLM01000248.1 GCA_007123205.1 Thermoflexales bacterium | reverse complement strand
GGGAGCGGGATTCTCGGACTACCACTACGAGCGGGTGGGCGGACAAGTCGTCTACTCGGGGGAGGAGGTCTACGGCCGCGCTGACATGGTGCTCAAGGCTGTCCGCCCGACGGAGGAGGAGCTGGACTGGCTCCGCGAGGGACAGATCATAGCCGGCTTTTTGCACCTCGCTGCCGCTCGTCGGAATAAGATCGACGTGCTGTTGCAGAAGAGGATCACCACCATTGCCTACGAGACCATTGAGCAAGAGGACGGGACCCTGCCTGTCTTACGCACGATGAGCGAGGTGGCCGGACGCATGGCACCGCAGTTGGCGGCGACGTTCCTTCAGAGTAGCTATGACGGCCGTGGGGTTCTTCTTAGCGGAGTGCCCGGGATCCCCCCCGCCAGCGTGGGCATTCTGGGCGCCGGTACCCTCGGCACCAACGCCGCTCGCACGTTCTTGGGGCTGGGTGCCCGAGTCTACGTGCTGGACCAGGATCAGGATCGCCTCCGTGAGGTCGATGAGCAATTCGCCGGTTGTGCGACCACAATGGTTGCCTATCCTTTCAACATCGCTCGGGTTGCCCGCTTTGCCGAGGTGTTGGTCGGCGCCGTTCTCGTGCCGGGAGCCCGAGCTCCGATCATCGTCACCCGCGAGATGGTACGTTCAATGAAGAAAGGCGCGGTGATCTTGGACTTCAGTATCGATCAGGGGGGATGCGTGGCAACCAGCCGGCCCACGACGCTCCGCGATCCTGTCTTTGTGGAAGAGGATGTCGTCCACTTCTGTGTCCCGAATGTGCCGGGGGCCGTTCCTCGCACGGCAACCCATGCCTTCAACAACGCCATCTGGCCCTACATTCAGCGCATTGCCGAAGTGGGCCTGGACGAGGCGATGTCCGCCTTGCCGGGCCTTGCTCGCGGGCTGGCGACGCAGGGCGGGGAAATCGTGGAAGAGGGCTTGGCCGGAACCTACTACGCGGGCGACGAGGGGGTACAATGAGCTGGATGGATGCTTTCGAGGGGCGTGTCACGACGGCCGAGGAGGCCATCGCTGGAGCTGTGAAGTCGGGCGACCGCATTTTCCTTACGGGCAATTGCAGCGTGCCCCAGAGGTTGATGAAAGCTCTGGTTGACCAGGCCGAGCGGCTGCAGGACGTGGAGATCTGCCACGCCCTCACACTCGGGTCCGACGACTACGTCGCTCCGGAGATGGAGGGGCACATTCGCGCCAACTCGCTCTTCATCGGCCCGAACGTGCGCGAGGCAGTACAGGAAGGGCGTGCCGATTTCACGCCGGTCCTTCTCTCCGAGTTCACGCTGCTCTTCAAGGAGCGGGTGCTCCCGGTAGATGTCGCCTTCGTTCACCTTTCACGACCGGACGAACACGGCTTCTGTTCCTACGGGATCGAGACCGGGCTCACCAAGTCTCCTGCTGAGGCCGCTGAGATCATCATCGCCGAGGTGAACGAGAACATGCCCCGTTGCCTGGGGGACTCCTTCATTCACGTAAGCCGCCTGGACTACATCGTGCCCGTCGACTACCCCCTGTTGGAGCTGCCGATGACGGAGGGAGACCTCTCCGACGTCCACATCAGGATCGGTGAGTATATCGCCGAGCTGATCCCCGACGGGGCGACTATGCAGATGGGCTTGGGCGCAATCCCTGACGCTGTGCTCAAGTTCTTGCACAACAAGCGGGACTTGGGGGTCCACACTGAGCTGTTCTCCGACAGCGTCATCGATCTGGTCGAAGCTGGCGTTCTGACCAACGCGGAGAAGACGCTCCATCCGGGGAAAATCACTGCTGGCTTTATGATTGGATCGCGGCGACTGTATCGATGGGCGCACGACAACCCTCTCATCGAACTCCATCGCACTGAGTACGTGAACGACCCCTTCGTCATCGCGCAGAACGATCGGCAGGTGGCGATCAACTCAGCCATCGAGGTGGACCTCACAGGCCAGGTCTGTGCTGACTCCATCGGGCCGAAGCTCTACAGCGGCGCGGGTGGCCAGCTGGACTTCATCTACGGTGCGTCGCGGTCTGCTGGAGGCGTGCCCATCATCGCCCTTCCTGCTACTGTTTCCGGTAAGCAGATCAGCCGGATCGTGCCTATGCTCAAGAGGGGCGCCGGCGTGGTCACCACCCGCTATCACGTGCACTATGTCGTGACGGAGTACGGCGTAGCCGATCTATACGGGAAGACCATCCGCGAGCGAGCGCAGGCGTTAATCGGCATCGCGGCGCCCCAATTCCGCGATGAGCTATCGCAAGCGGCGAGGGAACTCCACTACATCTAGAGGGGAGAGACCTGAGAAAGGCGGACGGGTCAGGATGGAACCCCAACCAGGTCGTATTCCAGGGCGGCGGTGATACGCACCGGCACGATCTCCCCGATAGGCAGCTTCGTCTCGACCAACACCAGGCCATCCACCTCGGGAGCGTCTCGATACGAGCGTCCGACACTCACGCCCTCTCCTTCGCCTTCGATCAGCACGTCCAGCACCTTCCCCGCCAGCGCCCGGTTATTCTCTAACGAGATCGGCTGCTGCGCGGCCATGAGCCGCTGCCGGCGATCCTCTTTGACCTCTCGAGGTACGTTATCGCTCAGCGCAGCCGCTGCTGTTCCTTCCTCGTGCGAGTACGTGAACACTCCGACGCGGTCAAATCGGTTCTCCTTCACGAAATGCAGGAGTGTCCGAAACTCCTCCTCTGTCTCATCCGGGTATCCAACGATGAAGGTGGTTCGAATCGCGATCTCCGGCATAGCCTCACGCAGCCTCCCGATTGCCCCCCGCACGTAGTCTACGTTCGCCGGGCGCCGCATGCGGCGCAACACGTCCGGATGGGCATGCTGTAGCGGTAGATCCACATAGGGGAGTATCTGTGGATGGCTGGCCATCGTCTCAACGAGTCTATCGCTAAGACCAGCGTGGCTTGGGTAGCCGTACATCAGACGTATCCAGGGCACCTGGGGAATTGTCACGACCAGGTCATCCAGCAGCTCTGCTAGACCGTGCTCGATGCCGCGATCACGGCCGTAACCTGTCGTGTCCTGCGCGATCAGGATGATCTCCTGCACGCCAATCTCGTCTAGCCGTCTGGCGTCGGCCAGAACCGCCGCGGGTGGCCGGCTCACCGTAGGCCCTTTGATGATCGGTATGGCGCAGAAGGCGCAGGAGCGGCTACACCCGTCGGCCAGCTTGAGGTATGCGCTGCCTCCCTGGATCGCGCCCCGAACAACTCCCGTCGGATCTCGCCCATATCTCTCGCCTCGTGACACGTGAACCACGGGATCCGAGGGCTGGCGCCTATCCCGCTGGGCGCCGATCTGCTCCACCAGATCCAGGATGTCCATCCATTGCCTCGTTCCGATAAGCCCATCGATGCCCGGGACCAACTCGGCGAGCTGCCCGGGGCACCGCTGTGAGTAGCATCCGGCGGCGATAATCCGTTGTCTCGGCTCCTTCTTGCGTGCCAGTTCGCCAAGCACCGTGCGCGCTTCGAGCCGCGCCGACTCGATGAAGCCGCATGTATTCACAATCAGAAAGTCGGCGGCCTCCGGATCTGTGGCTGGCCCATAGCCGGCCTGCCGCAGTAGCGTGGCCATCCCCTCGCTGTCGACGAGGTTCTTGGGGCAACCCAGCGAGATCAGGTAGAAACTGCGAAATCCGTCCATAATCAATTTGTTACAAAGTAACAGCGGGCAAAGGCCCGCTGTCATGGTCTGTACCACCCTGCACCTGGATGAAATCCGTCTTGGCTATTACGAGATGCTCAGGTGCTCATGATCTCCGACGGTGCGAAGTCTTCCGCCCATCTGCCATCTCCGGACGGCGAAACCCGCTCCACGGGCGACTGAGAATCGGACTCGCTTCCGGTCACTGCGAGGCTCACCTCGTCACCTGGCGGCGCCGCAGTCTCATCCGGCACGGATGTCCCGCTGGGGCCGAGGCCCAGGGCACGCTCGATAGCCTCCAGCGTGAAGATGAAGTCCTCCCCCGCGCGGGTCGCCAGTTGATGTGACAAACCGGCGACCGTAGTGGCTCCCGGGGCCACCGATCGATCGGACTGACCGTCTTCCGGTTGATTCATCACGTAAGTGACGGCAGCCAGGATCAGCAGCAAGGCGGTGAGGGTGATGCCTACCACCAGTACGGTCTCCAGGCTCATCCAGCGTGGGAGCGAGGAGGAAACTGGGATGTCGCGAGGGCGAAAATGGATCGATGTGAGATCGTCCGCGGAGCCGGCAGGCTCGCTCTCCGCCCTGACGGGGACAGCTT
>SKLM01000410.1 GCA_007123205.1 Thermoflexales bacterium | reverse complement strand
CCCTACCTCGACAGCATCGCGCTGGCCCGAGGCGTGGTCGATGCGGCCGAAGGCGTTGACAAGCCTCTCTTGGCCGCCTTTCTGCCCGAGGAGATTGTGGCGGATGGTGTCGACCTGCTTCGGCGCTGCGGCGTGCCCAACTTCCCCACGGGAGAGCGGGCGGTGGCGGCTCTCGGTCTAGTAGCTCGTTACGACCCGAGCTGGAGGCGGAGCGGGGCCGCGGCGTGTACGGACGAGCAGAGGCCGCTGTCTGACGACGAGATGCTCGAGCCGGTAGCGATGGACTGGCTGGAGCAGAATCACATCCCGGTGCCCGAGTCGCGCTTCGTCCAGACCCGACACCAGGTCGCTGAGGCCTGTCGAGAGATCGGCTATCCCGTGGCGATGAAGGTGGTCTCCCCGGACATCCTCCACAAGTCGGATCTCGGAGGTGTGATCCTCGATGTGGGCGATGGAGAGAGAGCTCTCGACGCATACGATGCCTTGGAGCTGACCGCCCACGGCAGAGACTTCCGCGGTGTGATCGTCTATCCGATGATACGGGATGCCCTGGAGGTTCTTCTGGGGCTCTCGCGCGACCCGCAGTTCGGCCCTGTGGTTGCTTTCGGGCTGGGCGGGATCTACACCGAGGTGTGGCAGGACATCGCCCTGCGCGTGGCGCCTGTGGATGGTCGGGAGGCGGAGGACATGATCGGCCAGATCGCATCATTCCCACTTCTGGAGGGCGTCCGCGGAGAACCGCGACGCGACCTGGAGGCCCTGGTCGATGTGTTGGTGAGGTTCTCGCAGCTCCCGTTCCTCTATCCAGAAATCGATGAGGTGGATCTGAACCCCGTCTTCCTGTTCCAAGAAGGAGAGGGGCTGGTGGTGGGGGACGTCCGAGTCATAACCAGGAGCGGCAGAAGGGGGTCGGCAAGCTGATGTCAGAAGAAGTGAAGCACCAAGCAGGCCTGGACGCGCTCAGACCCTATGTGCCCGGGACGCCGATCGAGGAGGTGCAGCGGGAGTATGGCCTGGAGGAAGTGATCAAGCTGGCCTCCAACGAGAATCCCCTGGGCCCATCACCGCGGGCGGTGGAGGCGATTCAGGATGAGCTGAAGAACCTGAATCTCTATCCTGATGGTCAGAGCTACCGGTTGCGTCACGCTCTGGCCGATCACCTGGCGATCGAACCGGATTCGGTCACCGTCGGGAGCGGGGCCGATGGGATCATTATGCAGATCTGCATGGCCTACCTGGACCAGGGGAGCGAAGTGGTGGTCAGCGAGTCCTCTTTTCCGGTGTACGACATCTACACGCACGTGATGCGAGCCCGGCTCGTGAAGACTCCTCTTAAGGGGTACGGTCTGGACCTCGAGGCGATGGCCGCGTGCGTAACGTCGAGGACGCAGGTGGTCTTCGTCTGTAATCCGAACAACCCGACAGGAACGATCGTCACCGGGGATGCGGTGGACGCCTTTATGGCCCGTGTCCCCGATGACGTGCTAGTCGTCTTCGACGAAGCGTACTACGAGCTGGTGGATTCTGATGACTTCCCCGATACGCTGGCATACGTGCGACAGGGACGCAGGAACGTGCTGGTGATGCGGACGTTCTCCAAAGCCTATGGCCTGGCGGGGGTGCGTCTTGGCTACGGCGTTGGCGTGCCGGAGGTCCTCGGGCCCCTCAACCGGGTCAAGGAACCCTTTGCCGTCAACCTGTTAGCCCAGGCAGCCGGTATCGGTGCGCTGGAGGACGAGGACTTTCTACGGCGGACGGTTGAAGTGACCCGGGCGGAGCGCCGTTATCTCTACGGCGAATTCCAGAATCTGGGGCTGGAGTACGTACCCAGCCACACCAATTTCGTCCTGGTCAAGATCGGGCCGCGCGCGGGAGAGGTCCAGGCCCGTCTGAAGCGCGAGGGCATCATCCTCCGCCCCTGTGACGGGTACGACCTGCCGCACTTCCTGCGCATTACCATCGGGGACCGGGCCCAGAACCGGCGGTTGGTGTTCGCGTTGCAGGCTGCGTTAGTCTAAGTCGGCCGATCGTTCGAGACCCCGCGAGAAAGGTGGCGCGAGCATCCGTCACAGCGATCCACCCGGAGGTGACAGAGACCCCCGGGGTTTCAGCCCGCCAAAGCCAGCGCCGCTCGCATAGCTCTCAAGGCGAGGAGCACATCCTCTGCCTTGTAGCTGAGCCGCCGTCCCTCTCGCTCCGCACCGGGGAGCAGGGCCGCCCGGTCGGCCATGTCCGATCCGGGGAACTCAATGGTCATAGTGACCGGTGCCGAGGGGCAGAAAGGCTCCGGTGCGTCGCCATCGCGTAGTCGTGCGGCGGCGCGACACGCCGCCGCATAGATCCTCTCCTGTGCCATCTCGGGGGGCAGACACTGAGCTGCCTGGCGTCCTGTTGCTTCCTTCACCGCGACGGTCCAGACATCGCCCAGCAGACTGGCGGCCTCCCAGCACACGGCTCGATCCCCGGAAACCATCAGCACCGGCACGCCGAAGTGGCCACAGACGGCGGCGTTCAGCCCGGTCTCGCCGACCAGTTCACCGTTGAGCCACAGGTTGGCCACCCGTTGGCTCGACCACGTGTGGTCGAGAATAGCCTGCTCGGTTCCGGCGCGTGCGTGGTAGCCGATGAAGAACGCGCCGTTCACGTCAGCATCGGCCCCGGAGACCATACCGAGGGGCGACGGCGAGCCCGTATGTAGTCGAGCCCTGGGATCGAGATCCTCGATCAGGAGGTTGCGTCCGCCGGCGTGGCCATCGGCGATGAGAACCGTTTCGGCACCGCCCTCGCAGGCGCCGCGGACGGCGGCGTTCACCTCCCCCGTCATCAGTTTGCGAAACCGCGCGTACTCCTCGTGATCCGGGTTGACGTGGTCCCAATCCACGACTCCCGAGATGCCCTCCATGTCGGCTGCAATCAGTATCTTCATCCAGTCCTCCTGCGTGCGCTTCGAATGCCGTCATACGGCCCTTATTGCCGCTCCTGTTGAGGAGCTCTCTATCCTCATCGCGCGTCTGGTTTCCCGCTGCGGGCACGGAGCATCATATCACGTGGAAGAGTGGCTGTCAATGGAGGCCTTGCTGGGAGGGGACCGGGTGATCCTGCTGATACCGGCACGAGACAGGTTACCCTGGACGAAAGGTTGTCATAGCTGCAGCCAATGGATCGTGCGACCTATTGGCTGCAGCGTCCCAACTAGCCCTGGTGGTCAGGTACCAACTGACAGGCCTCTGGTGCGGTTCGGAAAGCCGAGATGGAGCCTCCGATTCGTTCAACCCCTCTTGCAGGTCACTCCTCCAGCGTTACGCTGATGGGCACGGGATTGGCGATGATGTCGAGCACTGGCGATGTTCTCTGCACGTGTTGGCAGAGCTCCTCGATCTCCTCTTGAGACCCGTCGGCGCTGATTCGGTAGTTCACGCGAATATCACCGAACCCTGGCCGGACCTCCTCCGAGAGACCCAAGAAGGCCCGTAAGTCCAGATCGCCTTCCAGATCGAACGTCAACTCTCTGATCTCTATTCCCCTTGCCGCGGCGTTGTACACAATGCCCACCGCCAGACAAGAGGCCAGACCGTGGAGAACCGTCTCGACGGCATTGGGTGCTGAATTCGAGCCCAGCAACACCGGAGGCTCATCCCCAAAGAGCACTAAAGGCTCCTCACGCGACGCGTCTTCCTTCCCGGCTCCGTGGAATCCCCTGATCTCAGTGCGCGAGCGAGCGCCATCCATCCACTCTGTATGGGCGCGGAATTCGAAGTGGGCCAGACTGGGGTCCTTCTTGATGGCGTCTACAGTGTGCATCAGCTGACCTACATCCACCCCGTTCAACAGCTTCGTCCTAACTTCGGTTGCCATAGTAACCTCCTTCGACGATGCCGGCCCACCTGTGGAGCGGCCGACTCGTCACATACCCTTCCTGATAACCGTTCACATAATGGTACAGGTGGAGCGTTTCCAGAGCGTTTCGAGACCGTTTGATCTGGTGGGATATGGACCGGCCCGGACCTCCGGCGCGAGTCAGTCCTACAACCGCGTGTGTCGTGCTGAAGAGCGTAGGGAGCGCAGCGGCATGAGCGAACAAGAATCTCGCTCACGCTGGAAAGAACAATTCACAGGTGCGGCTTTCCTCCGGGTGCGGGCGTGAGTGCTGCAGGACAGGGTACGGTGTCTTGGGCGCGGGTCGGAGACGCGCCGCGAGCTTCTCACCACTGGATGTGTCTTCCCACCGGCTCGGAGGGGTCTGCGACCCCGACTGGCACGCGTGGGCCTGTGAGCTATCTGTCGCCCCATCGGT
>SKLM01000049.1 GCA_007123205.1 Thermoflexales bacterium | reverse complement strand
GGCGGTTAGCTCAGTTGGCCAGAGCGCCACGTTGACATCGTGGAGGTCGCAAGTTCAAGTCTTGCACCGCCCACCACCGACCGGCTGGTTCCGATTCCAGCCGGTTTTGCTATTCGCCCCGGGCGGGACTCTGCAGGATCCAGTGGGTGCGCAGCCACGAGGATATCACGGCCTGACGATGGCAACGGCACCTCCGCCCCGTCGTTCCCTTGTGTGCTGAAACCTTCAAGACCTCCAACCGGCTCCTTCGGTCGACCCATGTCCTCCTATCCGAGACCTAGCTGGGATCTACCGGGCGGCCGTCGCCGTGGGCCAGCCAGCGGTAGGATCTCTCGATACGATCCCAGTTCTCCTCGCGGTCGAGGGACCAGAAGCGACCGATGAGCGAGACGAATCGCCCGATGCCGAGACGCCGGCACTCGGCCTCGATGTCAGCCACATAGATAGCGCCGCTCTCCGGCTTCTCCCCTCGGCGGCCGAGCATCCCGTGGACGTAGACCCGGGGCACGCCGACGCGCTTGGCCATACGGAGGAGGGCCTTGAGATGCTCCACGGAGCCATGGGAACTGTAGAACGAGATGATGCCCAGCAGATGGAGGGCCCCTCCGTCGTCGCGGGCGCCCTCCATAGCGGAGAGAAGGGCGGGGTTCTGGAAGAAGCTGCCGTCCTCGATAGAGCGCTCGATGCGCAGTCGGTCCGAGGTGATGATACGCCCGGCACCGATGTGGACGTGGCCTACTTCGGAGTTGCCCACCGTCTTCCCCCCGCGGTTCGGGATCTGATCCGGCAGGCCGACGGCCTCGCCGGCGGCCTGGAGCCGCACGGCGGGGTGGTGAGCCAGAAGGCCATCCATCACCGGTGTGTCCGTCTGCGCGATCAGGTTGCCCCACTCCTCGTCGCGCGCCCCCCAGCCGTCGAGGATGAGCAGGGCCACACGCCGGGCCCCGCCGCCCGCGACACCACCGACAAGAGACGTGCCGGTCATGGCCGGGGGCTTCTGGATACCCATCAGAGCCAGGACAGTGGGGGCCACGTCGATGAGGGAGCCGCCGGCGCGAACCGTCAGACCGAGGCCGCCCCCACGCTGGTTGGCCGCGGAGGGTGCGACCAACACGAAAGGGACGTCGCTGTCGGTGTGTCCGGTGTCGATGGAGCCGTCGGGGTAGTACCATTTCTCGACGGTGCCGTGGTCGGCGGTCACCAGCGCGGTGACGTCCATGGCCCGCGCGACCTCGAGGACGCGCCCCAGCTGGGTATCCACCGCCGAGACGGCGGCCATGATGGCGTCACGGTCCTCGCCGTGCCCGATCACGTCGACGTTGGCCCAGTTGACCACCAGCAGATGGACCGATTCGTCCTGGAGGGCGCGGATGGCGGCTTCGGCCACATCCTCGGCCCGCATCGCCGGGGGAGGCAGGTAGCCCTCGAAGTCGACGGAGTCGACGACTATCCGCGCCTCGCCGGGAAAGGGTTCTTCGCGTCCGCCGTTCAGGAAGGTGGTGAGGTGGACCTGCTTCTCCGACTCGACGATCTTGACCTGGCGCCTCCCCGCCCTGCTGACCGTTTCCGACAGGGTATCCCGGACGACACCCGGGGGCGGGAAGGCCACGCGGGTGTCGAGGTCGGGATGGTACTCGATCATGGTCGTCCAATGAGTGACCATCGGCTCGCGCTCGAAGTGCGGGAACTGATCGTCCACGAAGGCCCGGGTCAGCTGGATCTCGCGCTCGCCGCGGATGTTGTAGAAGATGACGTAGTCACCATCCTCAATGCGCCCCACCGGCCGACCGTCCTCGACCAGGACCAGGGGCTCCATGGTTTCATCGTCCTCGCCCGCGCGGTAGGCGTCACGGACAGCCGCGGCGAGAGGGTAGGTCTGGGTACGTTCCATAGATCGTTCCATCATCACTGGACATTGAGAATCGTGAACGGCAGACCGGCTTCCCCGGGACCGGCTCCTATTTCCCACCGGTAGCGTGGCGGGATTCTATCACGGCGTGGCACGGGAAGCAACTCGATTCGGGCGGGGATCGGGGTGACGGTCGGTCGTGGAGACTGAGATGAACACCAGCAGCCTCAAGGAGCATGGTCGGTGGGCGGCGGAAGGGGGGGATGGGACGCAGATCAACGCTGATCTCCGCAGATCGGTAGGATCGCTCAGGGGAAAGCCGACAGAGGGTTCGGGACCTGGGCAGCTTCCGTTGGCGCAGCTGTGCTCCGAGGGGACGCGTCCCCCGGCACCGCGGGTGACGCCGATCCGCGAGGGTGACAGAGGCACGCGGAGGCGATCCCACATCCGCCCGTGTCTGCCGTGCTAGCGCGTGCTAGCAGGGGCCAGCAGGCAGGTCCATGGCTGCCAATAGGGCGTCGCGGACCCCTTCGGGCGAGTCGACGACTACGAACAACTCCCGGTCCTCGGAAGATATCTTGGCCCGATCCGCCATGGTGGTCTCCAGCCATTCCAACAGTCCTCCCCAGTAATCGGAGCTATAGAGGATCACGGGGAAGTCGTGAATCTTGCCCGTCTGGATCAGGGTCAGCGCCTCGAACAGCTCGTCCATGGTGCCGAACCCGCCCGGGAAGATCACGAAGGCCTGAGCGTACTTAACGAACATGGTCTTGCGCACGAAGAAATAGCGAAAGGTAATGGCCACATCGAGGTAGGGATTGGTGCCCTGCTCAAAAGGCAGTTCGATGGCAAATCCCACGGAGGTGCCGCCGCCGAGCTGGGCACCCCGGTTAGCAGCCTCCATGATGCCAGGGCCGCCGCCGGTGATGATAGCGAGCCCCTCCCGGGCCAACAGGCGGGCGGTCTCAACCGCGGCCTGATAGGTGGGCCCACTCTCGGGCGACCGCGCCGATCCAAAGATGGTCACCGCCGGACCCAGGTTGGCCATGGTCTCAAACCCGGTCACGAACTCGGCCTGGATGCGCAGGACGCGCCAGGGGTCACTATCGGTGAAGTCGGGTACGTCCGGGGCGCGCGGTCCGAGGAGGCACTCATCGGCGGTCCTGCCCCGCTTCCCGACGGAGCCGGGCGGATCCTGACCGGATCCGGGGCGGGGCGCCTTCTGCTGGTGGTCGAATTGGGGGCTCATGTTCCGTCCTTTCGTGCTGGAGCTACCTGGTTATGCGATGGCCGGCGGCGGGAATCCTGCGCCGTTGACTGAGTCTGCCGCAAAGAAGAATGGTGGGCCCTCTCGCTCCTCGCGCGTTCTGATCTGTTCCACAGTGCGCGTAGTTCTCGGTGCTAAGTAGTATACGGCCGGACTGGCCTGGTGTCAAAGACCCCTGGCAGTCGCCGGCATGGGTGTCGATGTCGATGGACCACTCAAGTTTTCGAAGATCTTCCTCGACAGACAGAATGGTACATCCTCCCTCTTGTCAAGAATACTGGAAGTCTGGGCTTGCCGGGATGCACCAGGAGCCAGTCAGGGCTCGCTAGCGCCAGCTGACCACAGGGCCTAGATCCAGGACGGAGGCTGAGGCAAGGTGGCGGACACTTCAACGACGCGGCTTGGCCTTGCACGCTTCGCAAGGGCCCGGGATGGATTCGCCAGGTAAAGGGCCTGGCATTTCAGCGACGCCGGCGGCAGGTGGCGGGCAGGCGCAAGGAAGGATGGGGGCCATCGCCAGAGTGGAGTGGTTGGAGTTGACAAGCCAGACGGGAGGGTTATAATCTGGCTAATAGGAATGATCCCAAAGCAACGATCGGGACGAGTATCAGCCCGTCCGGTCCTAGAGAGAAGGGGTCAGCGGCTGGAAGCCCCTTTGCCCGAAAGGCTGAGAAAACCCCCCGAGAGTGGGTCTCCCAAATCACGCGGCAGGATCAGGGTGCCGAACAGGTGAGAGTAAGAGACTCCGGGTAGGCCCGTTATCGCCTCAAGAGTGTGCAGCCGCTTTGCTGCAAACTTGGGTGGAACCACGTGGGAGAGACCCGCGCCCCAAGGGCGTGGGTTTTTTGCGTCTGGTTGGAGAGGACGCTCGCCGCTGTCCGCGGCGAAGCTGAGGCCAGGGTGTGTTGCCGGTTCGAGCGACCGCTAGTGCTGGAGGAGGAGAAAGAGGAGGAGACATATGCTTGACAAACGGAAGATTCAGGAGAACGGTCATCTGCACCGCATCCGACACTCAGCTGCGCACGTGATGGCGCAAGCGGTGCTGGAGAAATTCCCGGGGGGCAGAGTCGCCATCGGACCCGCCATCGATACCGGCTTCTACTATGACTTCGATCTGCCCCGCCCGCTGACGCCGGAGGATCTGAAGGAGATCGAGGAACGAATGCGGGAGATCATCGGGGAGGAGC
>SKLM01000304.1 GCA_007123205.1 Thermoflexales bacterium | reverse complement strand
GGTACCTGGGACGACCCCAGTATATGGGTACTATGGGCAGCGCGCAAGCGAAACGAAGGCGGATGGTGCGGAGCTAGTCCAGTCGGCCCTGTGGGTGTTGGCCAGTTGGTGGACTGGGTAGGCCAACATCTGAGCAGGAGCTCTCGTCACCGCACTAGCGGGCCCCCTTGCGTCTGCCCCGGGTGGGGGCGACGTTTCAGCATTAGTTAGCAGGTAGCGGGGGACAGAGGCCAGGTAGCTCATCCAGAACCTCTGGCGCAGCGAAACCCTCCGCCGTTCCACGTGACGTCGGGGTTGCCCCTGTGGCGACTGGCACTGCGCGTGTTGCTCGGGTCGATGTCCCACGAGCCCCCACGCAGCCCCTTGTGGTCGCCTGAGGAAGGTCCCGTCGGGTTGACCTGTCGAGCGCCCGGGTAGCCGCCGTACCAATCCGCCACCCGCTCCCACACCTTGCCCGCCATGTCGAGGGCCCCACACCAACTGGCTCCGTCCGCGTAGCTGCCGACAGGCGCAGTGTAGCGGTAGCCGTCGTCGTACTCCGCTGCCCTCCAATCGAACTCGCAATTCACATCACAGAAGTTGAGCCGGGTGCGGTCGAAGCGCTCACCCCAAGGGAATGTGCCCCGTTCCGGGCCCCGGGCCGCGTACTCCCACTCCGCCTCCGTCGGCAGCCGCGCTCCAGCCCACTGGCAGTAGGCCGCCGCGTTGTGCCAATTCACCCCCACAACCGGATAGTCAGGCCCGTTGAAGAGCGAGTCGCCTGAGTACGCCGGTTCCTCACAGTCACCTACGGCCACGCAGCGGGCGTACTGTACATTGGTCACCGCGTTGCGGTCGATCCAGAACCCGTCCAACGCCACCATATGCGCCGGCTGCTCACGCTCGAATCGGCCGCACCAGCAGGCATCGGAGTACTGGCTGCACAGCTCCAGCGCCGCGTCGACCTCAGCGTCCGTGCTGCCCATCCGGAACTCGCCCGCCATCACGTAGACCATCACTATGCCGTCGGCGTGGCGGGTCCAGGTATGGCCGAATTGCCAGGCCGGCGTGGCCTGTGGGGTATCGGTTACTACTGGCGTGTCAGTCGGCAACGGGGTCGGTGTATCTTCAGGGACGGGAGTATCCGTCGGCGACGGGGCTGGTGTGTCCTCAGAGACGGGTGCATCCGTCGGTAATGGTGTCGGTGTGTGCGTTGGCTCCGGTTCTGGACTCGCCAGACCGCACGCCGGGCTGGCCGCAGTCACTGCCACGAGCGTCAGGATGACGAACCAGGTTCGTTTCCCCATTGTGTCTCCATCGCTGTCGTCCCAGGCCTCCGGAGTCCATGTCTCTCTGGGAGCATCTCCTCTCGACTTCGTTCTCGTTCGGGCCGTTCCCGTGCAGCGCTAGGGCGGGCCGCCGGCCTGTGTCCCGAAACTCCACAGATCCACCGATCTACCCGGCGTAGTTACACGACCTTGATCTCTCGTGACGCCTTCCACCGATGCTACTCTCGGCAATCCTGGCGACTCCAGTGACCTGCGGGTGCCGACACCCTGACCGCCTGCCGGGGCGGTGTCCTCTAGCTGCCCTGACAGTCATCAGGCGCTTCGAGGCTGGCCTTGGAGGCCGGGGGCCGTCTTGTTTGATGGCTGCGAGGATCGCTCGCACGGTCGAACGGGACCTGGGTCAGAGTGCTGAGCCACTTCGGTCGGTGGTCGAAGTGCGATGCGTCACTGTCACCCAGTATACTGGATGGCTGAGAACGTGTCAATGGGCGGCCGCAGGTTGACCGATCCGATGGAGTACTTGCGAGCCCAACCGCAACGGGAGGGCGCCTGGGCCCTTCGGCAGAGGGTTCTCCATCCACCGGCTTCTCCGTCTGGTGGGGGAAGCCGCCGGTCGCGGACCATCTGACAGCACAACGAGCGTCAGGGACACTCTGACTCCCTCAGGGCCCCCGTGGGGAGCCTGATCTCGCCTTAGTCGAAGGCAAACCGGCGCTCTGTGACCGGGGATGAAAGCGCGAGGCATCGGAGGAGGCAATCTCGGACCCTCGACCGGAGTGGGAACGGGTCCTCCGCCTCCCGTTGCCCTGGTTCGTGCTCCACGAGCTGGCACAAAAACGACTGCAGGCCCTGCCTCAGACAACGTGGCTGACTGGAAAGTGAGCCTTGAGATCCGATGAGAGCAAGAGCGGGTGTCGCGGGCAAGGGATTGCCTAGCACAGTCTCGACAAGGGGGACTGGACGGACTTGGGAAAGAGAGAACGGCCGCACCCTGTTGCGGATCCGCCCTGGCTATGGAAGACTAGAACGTATGGAAGCAGAAGCACTGAAGGACGAATTGCCCACCGTCTCGCCGAGCCTTGAGGGCCTGCGAATTGTCTATCTTTTTGGCTCGCGAGTCGTGAACAACCTCGGCCCCATGAGCGCCTTCGACCTCGCTGTCCTGGTCGACAGCGCCGCCGACGGACCTCGGCTGCGCGCTCGCGTGGCCCACAAGTTAGCTTGCGTTCTCCAGACGGACCGGATCGACGTGGTGCTCCTGAATCGTGCTCCGATTGAGTTGGCCTACGCCGTCGTTGCGCAGGGCAAGGTGCATTACGAGCAGGATGTGGCGACGCGGGCCGACTGCGAGGCCACTGTCTTGAGTCGTTACGGCGATCTCCTGCCCGTGCTGCGCAGGCAGCGCAGAGATATCCTGCAAGGAGATGACTATGACCGCCGAGTTCGCCGGTATCGAGCGACGCTTAGACGAACTGAGCGACCGCTTGGTCAGGTTGAAGCCGCTCATCGACAGGCCACGGATTGAGGTCCACAAAGACCCCTACCTGCGTGACGGCATAGAACGCAACCTTGAGGTCTCGGCCCGGTGCTGCATCGACATCAGCCACCGCATCATCTCCATAGAAGGTGCTCGGAAGCCAATCGACGACTACGATGCCACTTTAAGCATGGGCGGGTTGGGTGTCTTGCAGGCGGACTTCGCTCGGCAACTGGCGCCCGTGGCCGGCTTCCCTAATGCCCTAGTGCACGAGTGTGTGGCTGTCGATTGGGGCGAAGTGTACAAGGCCGTGCATCGTCTTGAGGACTTGGAGCGATCTGTCAGGTCCGTCCGGCGATGGTTGGCGAGTAGAGCAAGTTCGAGCGAAGACCCGGACTACTAGAACCACGAGACTCCATCTGTCTGTTCACTCACTACAAGCTCACCGAGATGATCCTCTCTCCGGTGATGCTCATCTTCAGTCCGCTGGTGGCACTGATCGCGTTCGGCGCCTGGCGCGTCACGTCAGGGAACGATCAGACGATCTGGTACGACGTCCGGCCGGTGCCGGTGCGCGCCTTTCTGCTCGCCACCGCGCACCGGGAGACGCGCGATGTGGCCGCCTGCAATGCGGTCACCGGGCGCGCGGATGGGCAGGCGACACTCGAGATGCGGGCGGCGCCGAATCTCTTTGTCACGGCCGAGAGCGGCGACGATGCCTATCGATTCCACCCGCTCTATGCGGCCTTTCTGGGCCGGCGAGCAGCCGGACTGAACCTGAACTGATCAGGTGTCCAGGTTCGATCCTGCCCGGATCGCGGGTGTGGGCGCAAGGGAGAATGGGTATGGTAGACCATGCACAGGCGCTGGGCGTCGGGGAGAGGCGAGCAGGAGTGACAACCAGTTCTGTGGTCAATCGGCAGACGCGCTGTATCACCAGGACAGACAGGCGCCCGAACGCGACTCCGCGGCGCCTTCGGCAGACCGGTCGATGAATGGACACTCAGCCTTGCGCCGAAGGGCTACTTCAGGGTAGAATAGGGATCCAACACCGCTACACCACCACCGCCGGGCGACATGCCTCCGCAGCCACAGACAGAGGGAGGGAGATCATGGGTAGAACCGGACTGACGAGAAGAGGGTTCATCAGGATCGCGGCCTTGACCTCTCTCGCCGCGGTCGGCGGGAAGATTGCATGCCGCAGGAGTCCCATGAGTTCTCGGTCGCCCCCTGGCCTGGAGCCCTCTGGAGAAGCAAGACACTGGACACGACTCGAGGGAAACACGGTTCAGTGCCAGCTCTGCTTCAGAAACTGCACCATTCGCGAGGGCGGAAGGGGATTCTGTGGCGTCAGGGAGAATCGGCGCGGAACCCTCTACTCCCTGGTCTATGGGAGGCCGTGCTCCGTCACCCCCGGTTCTCCGATGGAGAAACTGGCCCTCTATCACGTCGTCCCCGGCAGCCTGCGTCTCAACCTGGCCACGGCCGGCTGTAACTTCAGATGCAGCTTCTGTCATAACTGGGAGATCGCCACCCGGGCTCCCGAAGAAGTGGAGAGCCACGACCTGTCCCCAGAAGAGGCCGTGGACGTGGCAGTGGAGAACAACCTGGAGTTCGTCGCCTTTACCTACACGGAACCGACCATCTTCTACGAGTATATGTACGACATCGCCAGGCTGGCCCGCAACAGGGGCCTGCGAACCCTCCTCAACACGAATGGCGCGATGAGCCCTGACCCCCTTAAGGAGCTTCTTCCCCATCTGGACGCCGTCAACGTGGATCTCAAGGCGTTTACCAGCGAGTTCTACCAAACGACCGTCTCCCACGCCCGCATGGAGCCGGTTTTGACCACCTTGAAGGTGATTGAGGAGCAAGGGACCTGGTGCGAGATCGTCAACCTGATTATCCCGACCTTGAACGATGACCTGGACAGAATCGGAGAGATGTGCCTCTGGATCAGAGATGAGATGGGGCCAGGAGTCCCGCTCCATTTCACCAGGTTCTTCCCCGCCTATAAGCAGACTCGACTGCCGCCTACTCCAGTTGAGACGCTGGAGAAGGCCCGGGATATCGCCCTGGCGGCAGGACTCGAATACGTCTATATCGGCAATGTCCCGGGGCATATGGCCAACTCGACGTACTGCCCCGAGTGCGGCCGGATCCTGATTGAGAGGGTCCATTTCAGCGTGCTGGGCAACCATGTCCAGGACGGAGCGTGTCAGTTCTGTGGCCACCCCATTCCCGGGATCTGGAAGTAGCGGGACGAAGAGGTGGGAGATGAGAGAGTGAAGGTGAAGCCGCTGATTCTGGCTTTCCTGGCAGTTGGCTTCGGCGAGACGGTCTCTCAGGTCCTGATGATCAGAGAGCTGATGACCAACTTTCAGGGCAACGAGCTTGCTCTGGGCGTGATCCTTGCCAATTGGCTCTTCCTGATTGCTGTCGGAAGCTGGACTCTGGGAAGAGCTGCTGACCGCGTCCCGGCTCGGGCCTCCGTGTTCGTGATCACCCAGATCCTCTTCTGCCTGATTCTGCCGGTTCAGATCCTCCTGGCTAGAGGCATCAACAACCTGATCGGGGTCAAGCCTGGCGAGATGGTTGGCCTCCTGCCGATCCTCTACTCCTCCTTCCTGCTTCTGGCTCCCGTCTGTGTGCTGATCGGTGCTCAGTTTGCCCTTGGCTGCCGGATTTTGGCGGCCGGAGCTGAGACGCCGGCCAGGGAGGTCGGCAAGATCTACGTGGCTGAAGCGCTGGGGTGCATGATAGGTGGCGCTGGGTTCACCTACCTGTTGGTTCACCGCTTTCATGCCTTCGAGATAGCCCTGCTCGCAGTTCTCTTGAATCTGATGGCGGGGGTTATTCTGCTCAGGCCCTGGCAGCAGCCACAAGAACTTCTGACCAGATTTCTGGTTGGCCCGATCATCCTCATCCTGGGCCTGGGTGTCCAATCATGGCTTTCTGGGAACCTCGATCGGGTAGAGCAACTCTCTCGCGAATGGCAATGGAAAGGATACCATCTGGTTCACCATCAAGATTCGGTCTACGGGAATATCGCCGCTACCGAAAGCGAGGGGCAAACCAGCTTCTACTTCAGCGGGCTCCTGGCCTTCACGAGCCCGGATCCAGATATCGTCTTCGTCGAGGAGATGGCCCACTACCCCTTGCTCTCTCATCCTGCGCCGCAAGCGGTCCTCCTCGTCGGTGGGGGAATCGGTGGGGTCCTGGAGGAAATCCTGAAGCATCCGATCGACAGAGTGGACTACGTTGAGCTCGACCCCCTGATGATTGAGGCAGCTCGGAAGTACTCCAGCGCGCAGGCTCTGGATGATCCAAGAGTACGGATCATCCATACCGACGCTCGGGTGTTCGTCAGGCATGCGCGGGAGGAATACGATGTCATCATTGTCAGCCTGCCTCCTCCCTCTACTCTGCAGCTGAACCGCGCTTACACGAAGGAGTTCTTCCAGGAGGTCGTTGAGCGCTTGAGTCTGGAGGGTGTCTTCTCCTTTGGCGTTCCAGCCTCCGAGGCCTATATGAGCAGAGAGATGATTGAGCACAACCGATCCATCTACGAAACCACCAGCGCGGTTTTTTCGCACGTCTCGGTGATCCCTGGGGACTGGACGGTTCTCCTGGCCTCGCCTTCTGCTCTCGAACCGGGCGAGATTCCGCACCGGTTCGAGGAAAGGGACTTGGAGACGAGGCTCCTCAACGTCCCGTATCTTAAGTACCGGCTTTCGCCGGAACGGACTGAGCGCCTTCTGATCCCCTATCTGGCGGATCAGGCCCCGATCAACCGCGATCTGCGGCCCATCGCCACCTACCACAATCTGGCGCTCTGGAACGCGATGTTCTATCCGGCTTGGGGCCGTTTCTTCGCTTGGATGTCCGGGCTGGACCTGTGGTGGGCGTTGACCCCCGCGGCCCTCCTGGTCCTTGTCCTGACGGCGATCAGACGCAAAGCGGGAGAGGCACGGTTCAGAAACGCGGCGGTGATCCTCGCCATAGCCTCCACCGGTTTCGCCGGGATGACGCTCAACATCGTCCTGATGCTCGTGTTTCAGATCTTCCACGGCCTTCTCTATCAGCGAATCGGTGTCCTGGTTGCCGCCTTTATGCTGGGGCTGGCTCTGGGTGCACTGGCTATGGCCGGGATCGTGGAGAACGTGAGGAGGGACGTGCGTGCCCTGGTCAGCACAGAGGTGGCCATTATTGGCTACGCGATCTTACTTCCGTTCCTTGTGATGCGTCTTCCCGAGATCGCTGATCTGTCTCGACTATTGCCACAGGAAACGCCCCTTACTCTGCTGAACTGCCTGGCCGGGTTGCTGGTGGGTCTGCAATTCCCCCTGGCAAACAAGATCTACCTGGGGACGAGCCAGGGAGGCTTTGGGCGGGTGGCTGGCGGCCTCTATGCGTCTGATCTGACAGGCGCCGTGTTCGGTGCCCTATTGACCAGCGTGTTTCTCATCCCGATTCTCGGGATCAGGGGGACCTGTCTGACCGTCGTCATCTTCAAGCTGGCCAGCCTGGCCTTGCTGATTGGGGTGGCGTAGGAGATGCCCCGGAGTCCCGGTTGGCTCGAGACCTTCCCTTCGTCGCTGGAGGGTTTTGGAGCGTGCCAGGCGACTGCTGCTGTCCTCGGTACCTGGCAACAGTCGCTGTGCCTGGACTGAGCATACGCGGAGGTGAACGGTGAGGAGGATCTGCTTGACCAGAAGGGGGTTCATCAAGATGGCGGCCCTGACATCGGCTGCTGTCATCGGAGGGAAGGTGGCGTCGCGGATGTCTATCTTTGGTAATGCGTCCTCCCTTCGTCCAGAACGCCTCCACGAAGCCAGTTACTGGACAGCACTCGACAGGAAGATGGTCCAATGCCAGCTCTGTTTCAGAAACTGCGCGATTCCCGAGGGAGGAAGAGGGTACTGTGGAGTCAGGGAGAATCGGGACGGCGTGCTCTTCTCTCTAGTCTATGGAAAGGCGGCTGGCACCCAGGTTGACCCGGTGGAGCTAGAACCGATCTACCATATGCTTCCTGGCCATCGGAACCTGGCGCTCTACACGGCGGGCTGCAATTTTATGTGCAGTTTTTGCCACAACTGGCACGTCGCGACGAAACTGCCGGAGGAGATCGACGCGGTTGAGCTATCTCCTATGCAGGTGGTTCAGCTGGCAGGTGAGAGAAACTGCCAGTCCATTTCCTGCACCATCAACGAGCCAACCGTGTTCTATGAATACATGGTCGATGTCGCCGAGCGAGCTCAACAGGAAGGGCTAAAAACGCTCTTCCACACCAATGGGGCGATCAACCCCGAGCCTCTGCGGGCACTCTTGCGACACATGGATGCTGTGTGCGTTGATCTGAAGGCCTTCAGCGCGGACTTCTACGAGCACACGTCATTCTCTGAACTGAAACCGGTGCTAACCGCTCTCCAGATCATGAAAGCAGAAGGGGTCTGGTTTGAGATCACCAACTTGATCATCCCCACCCTCAACGATGATCTGGAGGGTATAGCGGAGATGGCTTCGTGGATCAGAGACGAGCTCGGGACCGACGTGCCGGTCCACTTCAGCCGATTCTTCCCCGCCTACAAGCTGACCAGACTGCCGCCCACTCCCATTGCGACCCTGGAGAAGGCTGCAGAGATAGCTTCCCAGGCAGGACTGGAGTACGTGACGATCGGCAACGTTCCGGGTCACCGGGCAAACTCCACTTTCTGTCCCCAGTGTGGCCAGCTCCTCATTGAGAGGGTTCACTACCAGGTCATCTCCAACCAGATTGAGGACGGTGGGTGTCCCTCGTGCCGTCACCAGATCCCGGGCATCTGGGATTAGATCACACGCAAGAGGATCGAGTACCACTCGCTCCGCTCCGGCCACGCTCCAGGCAGCAGCATAGCCGGGCTGACTGTGGCAGCGCGTCTACCACATGGGTGCCATATGCCCCGCAAATCGGATCCGCCCGGAGCGGAGGTCGCGGGTTGCCGCGGTGGCGAAGAGGGAGATTCCTCGTTGCTGATGCTACCACGTAACTCCAGCTGCAATCCGAGGTACTCGCATTCTGAGTGGTGTGCGCGCTATGGATCACCCGGAATGACCGCTATGGGGCTTCGCTGTCTCTCTAGTGCGTTCAGTGCACATCTGCGCTCTTAGCGATTGTATCCATCTGCGAAGATCTGCGCAAATCTGCGTCCCATCCCCAGCCCCTCGGTGGCGAAGAGGGGGATTCCTCGTCACGCCGCTCCTCGGAATGACAAGCGTGGTTGAGCACTAACCTCCCGTGATCACGGCCAGAAGCTTGATCTCTTCCCCTTCCTCCAGCAGCGTCCCCTGACTCAATACCCGGCCATCACGCACGGCGACCACCGTCTCTGGGGTGAGCCCCACTGCCTTGATCGCCTCACGGACGGTCCGCTCACCTTCCAGTTCCCATTCCTTGTCCCGGTAACGGATTCTCATCGGTCTGCTCCAGCAAAAAGGGACCCGACGAGGTCTTCTGCGGCCCCCCGTCCTGACCCGGCTCCAACCCCCGCGCCCCGGAGGTTCCAACGCCGTACGGCTCCCAGATTCTACCCAGACGGGGCGAGAGGGCAAGCAGGCGGGAATACCCCGGTTCCCGCCTGTCGCTGGGACGTACGCCCTGGCCCTACTCCTTGAGGGGGGGCACCTCGGGGAGCTTTGCCAGGGCTTCCTGCAGCGCCTTCTCGCTCAACTCGTAATCGACGAGTTCATCGCGGTGGTAGGCGTCGTAGGCGGCGAGATCGAAGTGGCCGTGACCGCTGCAGTTGAAGAGGATCACCTTCGATTCACCCGACTCTCTGCAAGCTATGGCCTCGTCGTAGGTGGCCTTAAGCGCGTGGGCTGTCTCGGGCGCCACGATGTGCCCCTCCGCGCGAGCGAAGCTATGAGCCGCCGCCATGATCTCGAGCTGGTTGTAGGCTGCGGCCTCGACGAAACCGTCGTCCATCAGGCTGCAGATGATGGGGGCCATGCCGTGATAGCGCAGCCCGCCCGCGTGGACGGGCGCCGGGATGAAGTCGTGGCCTACGGTGTGCATCTTGGCCACCGGGCCCGTCTTGGCTGTGTCACCCCAGTCGTAGGCGTAGAGGCCGCGCGTCAGGCTGGGGCAGGCCGTCGACTCCACGTTGATCACCCGCATATCTGGCTTGCTGCCATCCAGCTTGTCCTTCACGAAGGGGAGGAAGAGGCCCGCGAAGTTGCTCCCGCCCCCCACGCAGCCGACGAGGATATCCGGGTAGTCTCCCGCCATCTCCATCTGCTGGCGGGCCTCCAAGCCTACTACCGTCTGGTGCAGCATCACGAAATTGACCACGCTGCCCAGGGAGTACTTCCAGCCGTCGTGGGTGACGGCGTACTCGATGGCTTCGCTGATGGCGATACCCAGGCTTCCGGTGGTCTCGGGATCGACCTCCAGGATGCTCCGTCCCGCGTTGGTCTCGGAGCTGGGGCTCGGCACGACGTCGCTGCCCCAGGTCTCCATCATGACACGGCGGTAGGGCTTCTGGTGGAAGCTGATGGTGACCATGAAGACCTTGCACTTCATGTTGAAGAACTGGGTGGCGAAGGCCAGGGCGCTGCCCCACTGACCGGCCCCCGTCTCCGTGGCGAATCCCTCGAGTCCTTCCTGTTTGCCGTAGTAGGCCTGGGCCACGGCGGTATTCGGTTTGTGACTGCCCGGCGGGCTCACGCCTTCCCACTTGTAGTAGATGCGGGCCGGCGTGTCAAGGGCCTTCTCCCAGCGCACCGCTCGATAGAGCGGCGAGGGGCGCCACATCTTGAGGACATCCCGTACTTCATCCGGGATCTCGATCCACCGTTCAGGGCTCATCTCCTGCTCAATCAGCGGCTGGGGGAACACCGGTGCTAGATCGCCCGGGGCCATCAGATCAAGCGTCACCGGGTGCCGGTACGGTGGCGGTGGGGTCTTCATGTCGGGGAGGATGTTGTACCAGTGGGTCGGCATCTGGTCTTCTTCTAGCAGGTACTTGTACTGGGTCATCTCAGATTCTCCTTTTCACTGCTTTGCCGTTACGATACGTCGTCCAGGAAGGCGCCAATGTCCTCTAACGCCCGCTTATAGATTCTGAAGTGGATGGTCTCCTCGAATGTTACCTCCGTGATTTGTTCTGAGTCGAAGCTGAAGATCTGTGCCCCGGGGTAGGCCAGCAGAATGGGAGAGTGGGTGGCCATGATGAACTGAGCGTGCCCCTCAGCCTCCAGCGTTTGAACCAGCTTCAGAAATCGGAGCTGACTCACCGGCGAGAGCGCGGCCTCTGGCTCGTCCAGGAGATACAGCCCCCGAGTCCGGAAACGCCCACTGAAGTAGCTAAGGGTGCCCTCGCCGTGCGACAGCACGTTGAGAAGCTGGCCCCCGTGGTATTTCAGGCGACCGGGGTCGCACAGCGCCAGATCGTCGAGGAAGTCGGCCATGTCGTGAAAGGTCTCGGCCCTGAACAGCGAGCCGGGGACACGGCCGTTGGCCCATGTCATCTCGATGGCGCCCTTCAGTTGGTCCTCGTAAGGATTCTTGTGGGCCAGGTGTCGGCTGGGCTTGTCCCATATGTGGATGTCGCAGGCCGCGGTGATGGCCTCCAGGAGGGTCGACTTCCCCGAGCCGTTCTCCCCGACGAAGAGGGCCACCGGACTCTTGAATCTCAGCTCGGAGGTATTCCTCAGGATCGGCAGGTTGAAGGGGTAATGATGCTCCGTTGGGAAGTCCTCTCTCTTGATCTGCAGCCGGGTCACGTACATGTGAGCTCCTTTCCGCGCAGCTCTCTAGCTTTCCGCTGGTGATGCGGCCGGGTAGCCGGCGCCCGCTGCGGCGTCGGGACCGGGCAGACCCATCGCATCATACACCACGCTCATCGTCTG
Source organism: Thermoflexales bacterium (assembly GCA_007123205.1). Lineage (GTDB taxonomy): Bacteria > Chloroflexota > Anaerolineae > B4-G1 > B4-G1 > SKLM01. The sequence continues at coordinate 26,987 of SKLM01000304.1, read as the reverse complement.
GGCGGCCTCCTCTCGCATGCGCCGGTTGCCGTCTCTTAGGATGTCCTGGACCAGACCGGGCTGCGCCGCGTAGCGCCGGCGCCGCATGCGGATCGGGTCGAGGAAGCGGTTGATGGCCCGGGCAAGCAATCTCTTCACCTCCACGTCTCCGACCTTTCCCTGGCGATAGCGGTCCTTTAGCTCCGCAACCTGGGCCCGGTCCTCGTTGAAGGCCTCGTGGTAGATGAAGACCGGGTTGCCCTCGACCCGACCGGGTATGTCGGGCCGGACACGACGCGGATCGGTGTACATGCGGCGTACCTTCTCCCGCACTGTCTCGGCGTCGTCCGAAAGGGTGATCACGTTGCCCCGCGACTTGCTCGCCTTCGCCTTGCCGTCGGTTCCGACGAGCAGCTCGCCAAGCACCGCCTGGGGCTCGGGAAAGACCTCGCCATAGAGCCGATTGAACTTCCTCGCGATCTCCCTGGTCACCTCGACGTGTGCCTCGTTGTCCTTGGAGACAGGTACCAGGTGCGCCCGGGGGAGCAGGATGTCTGCCGCCTGGAGTACCGGGTACCCCAGGAGCCCGAAGGGCAACGAGTCCAGATGGGCGTTCGCCGCCATCTCCTTGATGGTGGGTACGCGCTCCAGTCTGGGGACGCTGACCAGCATCTCGAACAGCAGGTTAAGCTGGTAGGTGCCCGGTATGGCGGACTGGACGAAGATCGTGCTCTTCTCCGGATCGATGCCGACGGCCAGATAGTCAAGCACGATCTGGCGGATGTGATGGCCGATCTGAGCCACGTGTCGTTTCTCCGGGCGCGTGCTCAGCACGTGCAGGTCGGCGATGATGAAGAAGCTCTCACAGTCGTGTTGCAGCCGAACCCGGTTCTGCAGACTGCCGACGTAGTGGCCCAGGTGTAGCTCCCCCGTCGGCCGGTCGCCGGTCAACACTCGTTTGTCTCTCATCCCTATCTTCCTCGAAGCCTTCGAGGAGCCTCCCCACGTCGTAGATAGCAACAAACGCTCGCCCCCATCAGGGGCGAGCGTTTGTTTCGAACACCCGCGGTGCCACCCTGGTTAGGCGGCTTCCCTCCAGACCCGAAAACGAAAAAACGCGCCGTGATGGCGCGTTAGGGGTGAAAAGCCAGCCTCACTCGTTAGCAGATACGGTCCGCCCTGCTGGGTGCGGACGATACCCTCGGCCATGATAACGGTGGCGTCTCCGGCCCCACCTACTCCGCACTTCACGGCCTGGCGTTTCGGCGGGCAACTCCCGGGCCCATTCGACGTCGCCATCGGTATCGGGGTCACACCCTCGAGCACCCGACTCTCTGAACCTCACGGCGCCGCTTACTATTCCCGTTCGCAGTCGTTCAATCTACAGTTGTTACGGGAGTATACCACAAAGCTCTGCTGACGTCAAGTTACAGGTGAGGGAGCAACTCCTCCATCATCGCCTCTTTGGGGCGGAACCCGACAATGCGGGTTGCCTCTTCCCCGTCCTTGAACAGAATCAGAGTCGGGATGCCCTGAATGCCGTAGGCCGAAGGTGTCTCCCGGTTGGTGTCCACGTCCATCTTGGCTACCTGCAGTCTATCGCTGTACTCCTCGGCAATCTCCTCGACCACCGGCGCCACCATCTTGCACGGCCCGCACCACGCGGCCCAGAAGTCGACCAGGGTCGGCTCGTCGGCGTTCAGAACCTCACTCTGAAAAGTCGTATCGGTTACTTCCACTAGGTCTGCCATGTTACCCCCAAGACTGGTTGCTCGGATTAGATTCCTGGGATTATGATCTGTCCAAGAGCTTTTGTCAAGCAGCCGTTTCTGCTATAATCGCGCCTTATGGAAATGCGTTGTTACCTCCGCGCCGGACTGGCAGTTGCCCTGGGTGGGCTGCTCCTTCTCGCCACCGGCGGCACGTTGCGAGCACGTGCTCCCAGCCGGGTTGCCAACATCGCGCCCGAGGTGTGGGATGCCAGCGCCAGCGGGGCCGACGTCGATATCCTGCTGATCCTCAGGGACCAGGCCGATCTGAGCGGGGCTTGGGACGTATCGGGGAGGGAGGCCCGTCTCCGCTACGGCTACGATACGCTCCGGGTGACAGCGCAGCGCTCCCAGGCGGGGATACGCAGGGTCCTCGACAGTGCGGGCGTGAACTACCGACCATTCTATCTGGTCAATATGATCGCTCTACGGGGCGATCGCGATCTGGTGATCCGTCTCGCCGCCCGGCCCGAGATTGCCCGCGTCGTCGCCAACCCCAAAGTGCGTATGAGCACCCCGATGCCGGATTCGGGGCCGCTGGTACCTCAGACCGTCGCCGGTGTTGAGGCGAATGTGGCCTATGTCCGGGCACCGGATGTCTGGGCCCTCGGGTACACCGGGGAGGGAATCGTCGTCGCCGGGCAGGATACGGGATACGATTGGCAGCATCCAGCGCTTATCGCTCAGTATCGAGGCTACGACGGTGTCACGGTCACCCACGACTACAACTGGCACGACGCGATCCACGAGGACGATCCGAGTACCAGCCCGGGCAATCCCTGCGGCTTCGACCTTGCCGCTCCCTGTGACGATATCGGTCATGGCACGCATACCATGGGTACCATCGTTGGCGACGATGGGGCGGGAAACCGCGTCGGCATGGCCCCCGGGGCCAGGTGGATCGGCTGCCGAAACATGGATAGGGGGTGGGGGACTCCGGAGAGGTATGCTGAGTGCTTCCAGTTCTTCCTGGCGCCGTATCCCCTCGGAGGAGATCCCTTTCAGGACGGCGAGCCGGATCTTGCTCCTCATGTCATCAACAACTCGTGGACCTGCCCACCGTACGAAGGGTGCGATTGGGAGACGCTGCAAGCGGTGGTCGAGAACGTGCGCGCCGCCGGCATTCTGGTGGTGGCGTCTGCGGGGAACGGCGGCTCAAGCTGTAGCACCGTTGAACATCCCCCCGCTATCTATGGCGCTGCTCTCTCCGTGGGTGCGACCGACAACTCCGGGGCCATCGCCAGCTTCAGTAGCCGCGGCCCCGTGACCGTGGACGGCTCGGGGCGGCTCAAGCCGGATCTCTCGGCCCCGGGAGTCGGCGTCCGTTCCAGCGTCCCCGGCGCCGGCTACGCGAGCTTCAGCGGCACGTCGATGGCCGGGCCCCACGTGGCGGGAACGGCGGCGCTCCTGTGGTCGGCGGTCCCTCATCTTCTGGGGGATGTCGACGCGACGGAGGAGGCTATTGCCCGGGCGGCCCGTCCACGGACGACGACCGAGGGCTGCGGCGGCGACGGCACCGGGGATGTGCCGAACAACGTCTACGGCTGGGGCAACCTGGATGTTCTGGCTGCGGTGGAGCGCACGCTGCCGGGGGTGCAGATTGTCAAGGGCGTGCGTCGCTCCGGGCAGTTGCGGGTGCGCTCCCTCGAGTACGCCCTGGTCGTGACCAACACCGGTCCCGTCACCCTGACCGGTGTCGTGCTGACGGACATGGTCCCTCTCAGCACCACCCTCACCTGGGCTAGCGGCCACTACACCAGCGCCGGAGGGTGGCTCAGCTGGACAACTGAGAGCCTGGGGCCCTCGGAGACGCTCACGGCGGAATTCGCCGTCTCGGTTGAGTCTTTGCCCCGAGGGTCGCTGGTCATCAACGCCGACTACCAGGTGCGGGCGCGGGAGCTTCTCACCCCGGTGGTGGGTGCACCCGTCGAGGCGGTGTTGCCCTGGCGCCTCCTCGTGTTCCCGGTCTTGCGTAATAGTCAGCTAGAGTGAGGCTGGTAGATGGCTGAATTCGATGCCCTTCGCCTCAAAATCCGTCCAATGCTCAGCCTATCGGCACCGGCCGATGCCCTCTACACCTACTACGGGTTCTATCACGATCCCGAGCGCACGGAGCTTTACGTCCATGAGGGCACCGCGGGGCGGGCCGATGGGTTTGTGGCCGTCTGCCAGACGGCCCAGAGGTTGTTCCAACCGACCGTCGCGCTTCGTGCCCTGGATCCGGACGTCGCCGTCGAGTTGCTGCGCCGGGCGTTGAAGCCCGGGCGGCCTTACTACCTGGTGACCACGCTTCATCTGCAGGAGGCCGTGGCCGAGGTGGTGCAGATGGCCGAGGTGCAGATCAACCGGATCTATGAGGTCGATCTGTCGCGCCTGAACCAGGAGGTGAATGTCCTGGTCGTGCCCGACGTGGGAATCGAGGGCCGTCCTCGCTTTCTGGTTCGCTCGGAGGATGAGATCGTGGCGGAGGCCGGGGTGAGTTGGCTTTCCCCTCATTTTGGAGGCATCTATGCCCAGGTGACCCCGGCTGCCCGCGAGCGCGGGCTGGGGCGGGCGGTGGTTGTCGCGTGCACACGGTGGGTCATCCGTTCCGGAAGGCATCCCCTCTCGGTTGTGGATGCTCAGGACGAGGCTGGGACCTATCTCCTGGAGACCGCCGGGTACGTGGATACGGGCGGTCGAGAATTGGCCGGCGACGTCACATGTCGCGGGTGACGCGGCCTCACCGCCGATCCCCGGGTGCGATTCAGCTCTAGCCCGCTCGGTCCGACCGCGTCGACCGATGCGGTCGGTCTGACCGCGATGGGCCGACTCGGGGTGGTACACCCCACGAGCCAACGTGTCCGAGGCCGACGGCGGATCCCGCTGTCGCTGCACTGAGAAGATCGAGCCAGCTCTACTGGAGGTCAGACATGGACGTCGAGTTAATCGCTATCACGCGCTATCTGAGAGGGGAGGGCACCGCTGAGGAGTTGCTGGAGCACGCCGGGCGGATCTGCTATCAGAGCGAGAGCCGTGGTGAGCCGGGGAGGTTCATCCAGGCTCGCGTCGCCGAGGGCCACGAGAGCATCATCGAGCACGCCAGTGCCAGCTTCGAGATCAGCGGCATTAGCCGCGCTTGTTCGCATCAGCTGGTGCGGCACCGGCTCGCCTCGTACAGTCAGGAGTCGCAGCGGTACGTCGATATGGCGGAACCGGAGTGGGCTCTGCCGCCAGACGTGCGGGCGAGCGAAGGGGCTATGGCGGTCTGGGAGGCTCTCTCCAACGAAGTGAAGGGTGCCTACCGAGCGCTTCGGGAGCTGGGGATGCGGAAGGAGGACGCGCGGTTCGTGCTGCCGAACGCGGCTGCCACCCGTATCATCGTCACGATGAACTTCCGGGAACTGCTCCATTTCTTCCGTATCCGCATATCGGGACCGGCCCAATGGGAGATCCGCGAGGTAGGTGTGAGGATGCTGGAGCTGATCTACCCTCACGCCCCCGGCGTGTTCGGTGACTTCCGGGAGCAGATGAGGGAGGGGCGTCCGGAGTTCTTCCGCGGGATCGCGCCCGGCGACTGAGCCAGGCGATCACGACGGGCATTAGCCTCAGCCTCGTCCCTGAGCTGCAGGGCTGGTCAGCAGCGTCGCCGGTGATCCCGATTGACCGGACCCGCCGTCAGGCCGGGTTCAGCTAGGGCTCCTGGCGCCACTCTCCGGCATATCCTACACTGTAGGGCTCGACAGCCTGCGCCAGGCAATGGTAGCGCAGCTCGATGAGCTGCCGCAAGTGCAGCAGGTCGTGGGCCGCCCAGGAGGCCAGGATGTCGCCAGCCCGGAGGCGTCCGAAGGGTGTCTCGACCGCCTGATCCCAGTCGGGGGCCTGCAGGGCGCGCAGCCAGCTGAGCGATTTTTGCCGCGCCTCGAGAAACCCGTCGCAGGCGAGGGCCAATCCCCGCCGCCGGCTCTCGTCGGTGGCTCCGCGGGCGGGGTCACCGGGGGGCAGCGCTTCCTCGGGGGAGTGAAGCACCAGATCGAGCCGGGCCCGGAAGTCATCCGCCTCCTCGTAAGTCAGATGGTTGATGACATCCAGCAAGGACCACCCATCCGGGTCGGGGCTCCACGTCGCGGCTTTGTCCGAAATGCCCGCGGTCAGGGCGCGGATGGCTTCGGCCGTCGCCTCCATCTGAGTGATCAGGCTCTCTGTGTCCATACGTCCGTCTCCTCTCGCCGCTGGATGGCGTTTCGACGCGATGCTCGAGTTGAGCGGGCTGGCTGCTATCCCGAGATCAACAAGACCACGCCTATGGCCACCAGGAGTGCATACACGAGCCGCTCGAATTGCTGGGCCTCAAACCGGCGGTTCATCCATCCTCCCACCAGGACGGCCGCTCCAATCACCGGCAAGCTGTAGGCGTAGAGCTGCCATATCTCCCTTGTGTACAACCCCGCCAGCGCCTGACCGGCTAGCACAGCGAATCCCGTGGGCAAGAAATAGCCCTGGAGGGTGGCACGAAACCTCTTGGGTGACCAGCCTCGCATCACGCCATACATGACGATCGGGGGGCCGTTGGTGTTGTAGGCTCCGCCCAGGATACCGGCAACGAAGCCGAAGATATACGATGTCCGTTCGCTTCCTAGGGTGGGCAACGGTAGCGTGGTCAGATTGGCGATCCCGTAGGCGATCAGTACGACGGCCAGGATCGCTGTCACGACCCCGGTGGGGGCCAGCTGGAGCAGAATCACGCCCAACGGCACCCCGACGATGCTGGCGACGACGAGACGCCAGGCGGCGTGTATGTCCACCTGGCGCCAGGCCCCTATCAGAACGCCGATCGACATCGTCGATCCAGCCAGTCTGACCAGCGGCACCGCCGTGGGGAGACCGACGGCCAGGGTCAGCAGCGGCATCGCCAACAGGGCATCCCCGAATCCGAACGCGGATCCGGTGAAGGCGGCGAGGAACAGAATGATCAGAACGACTATCGTACGGGTCAGTGGATCCATTGGGACTCCGATGTTCAGAGGACCGGGTGCGGACACGGGGCGGGATGCAGGTAGGTCATCCTGATCATCGGGAACTCCGACCCCCGTCCGGGGGTGGTTCCCTTTCCCACAAGTCCTCGACGCGGGTAGATGGCTCGCGATAGCGGCGGTAGGCGTGGGTGAGCGTCGTGTGCGTGAACAGCCAGTTGCCCGCCCGTGACCTCAGGAGAAAGTGGGACAGCCGATAGGCAGCGGTCAGCAGCGCCAGCCCAGTGCCCCAGTGCAGCACCCAGCGTGGTATCATCCTCAAGAAGCGCAAGGACGGAATCCAGGCCGTCAACCGGGACAGGGCTACCCCGGTGGGTAAGCTCCCAGCCAGGAGCAGAACGACGGCCGCCAGCATATGGCTCGCCTCTACAGCCTGGGTGGGGCAGTAGGCCATGCATCGCATACGACTCTGACAGCGGAAAGTCCAGTATGGACGGATTGCCACTCCGTCATCCCAGAGTGCGATCCCGTCGTTGGGGCAGCGCTCGGCACAGAGTCTGCATCCCGTGCAGTCGTCGGAGGCGAAGAACAGTTTCGCCAGGAAGAACCTTCCGCAAAGCAAGTAGCCCAGCGATAGGGGCAGGACCAGTACGCCCAGTAGCGAAGCGCGCCAGTTGGCGAAACCCGGCGCGCCCGATATGATCTCGGCGCTGAGCCGGGCTGTCTTCCGCTGGGCGTGGTCGATGATGCCATCGACTGCGCGGCGCGGTAGGGCCGGGTGAAGCGCGGTCCAGTTGGAGGGCATGTCGATGCCTTCCGTGCTTTGAACTCGATACCCTTTGGCGGCGAGGATCAGGGCCACCAGCGACGTAGCAGTCCCTTCGAACCCGGGCGTGTAAAGCTGGCCGATCTTCAGCCCGCCCCGGGTAGCCACAACGGCTGCATCGGTCCCCTTGCGGCGCGGCAGGCCGAGGGCGAAGCGCAACACGGCCCAGGGCGCCGTGAAGGCGTGGGTGGGCATCACCAACACCAGGAGCGCGTTCTCTCCGTGGCCCACGTCGTCGGCCGGGTTGGCGGATTGAAGGGGTGAGAAGATGACCGCGGATCCCGTCGCACGGACAGCGTCGGCCATCCAGGCGGCCACGCGGCGAGAGTTGCCCGAGCCGGTGTAGTAGTAGAAGGTGACCTGTCGGTAGCGCACTGTCATCAGAGTGGGCACGTTCCGCGCTGCATATGTCGCGGACCTGCGCTGGAAAGAGATCGCAACCTGGGAGCTGCGATCTCGTGGAAGGGGCGGCCCACGATCAGCCGCATCGTACGATGCACTTGGCCCAGGGAGGTGCATGGTCAGGTATCATGGGCCTTGCCGTAGATAGAGATGTGCTTGGTGCTGTCCCTCGTGAGCGGTTCTCTCTGCCACGATCCCCAGCGCTCTTTCAGCGTCAGTCCAGCCAGCTTGGCCATCAGATCGAGCTCCGATGGCCACGCGTAGCGCAGCTTCACCGGAAACAGCCTGACACCCTCCTGGCTGATCATGACGTGTTGGCTGGAGACCTGCTGGTTGACGATGTCATGCTCAGCTGCGTCGAGCCGCACGCCGTCGTCCCTCAGCTCGATCAAGCGTACGGCCTGGTGGTCCTCGAACCGGGTTAAGTCCGGCACGAAGACCTCCACAAGAAAGTGTCCGTGGTCATTGAGGTGCGCGGCGACGCTCCTGAAGCACGCGATCTGCTCCTCCTGGGTGGAGAGGGCAAAGAACGTGTTGAAGACCACGAAGATGAGGTCGAACGCCTGGTCCATGGGGATCTCGGCGAAGCTGCCCATCACCACCGGGATCCTATCTCCGCCGGGTTTGGCGCGCAGCTTCTCCACCATGGCGGGAGACGCATCGATGCCCGTCACAGAGACGGATCGTGCTGCCAGGGGGAGGGCTACCCGCCCCGTTCCGATCCCCAGCTCGAGCGCATCGCCCCCTGCCGAGAGCTCCTCCAGGAGGCTGACGGTGTCCTCTCCGACATCACCATACAGGTCGTCATAGAATTCAGCGATTCGGTCACCGTACGTCAGGTCGTCATACGCTCTCATATCGCATCCGTCCTACCGCCGGCCGCCGGCCAGCGACGACAGCGGTCTATGCCGTGCTTAGAACCGGCCCGATGGTCGGCCGACGTCCTCAGCGCTGGCTATCCTGACTCCAGCAGCAGCCCCTTCAATCGTCTCGTCTCCCTCTCCGAGAAGCCCAGCCCGTCGCTAACGTAGGCGTCTACGGTGCCGTGGACAGCACGGATTTGGTCGAAAGCTGCCTCCAGGTAGTCACTGCGTGCCTCCAACAGGGGCAATATCCTCTGTTTGGAGATGCCGAACAGCTTCAGGAACCTCAGCCTGTGCAGCGTCACCTCCCGGAATCTGTCAAGATGATCGTTGCTTTTCAGGTAATCGTCCAGGACCACGTCCGCAGATACGCCCAGCGTCCGTTGGATGAGGCTGCAGGCGAACCCGGTGCGGTCCTTGCCCGCTGTGCAGTGTATCAGCAGGGGTAGGTTATGCGGTTCCGAGGCCAGCCTCATGACAGCCCCGAACTCGGAGCGGAAATCCGTGACGTACTCTCGGTAGCTCTCTCTGGCCACCGACTCGTAATCGAGCCGACGCCCATCCCCGAACAGGAGCCAGAGCAGTCGCGAGACCACACCTAGGTCCTTGTGGTGGTTCACCCGGATCGGGATGTGGACGGACCGCACCGCCGCGTGGCGTGGGACACGATCTCGCGCTTCATCTCTCTCCTCGTACGTTCTCAAGTCACAGATGGTGCGAATCCCCAGGGAGGACAATTCCTCCAGGTCGGCACGCGACGCAAGGGCTAAGCTGGCGCTGCGATACAGGAGCCCGCGCCTGACCAACAGGCCATCGACCGTGCGACAGCCGCCGACATCCCGGAAATTCTGTATGGCTTCCATCTACTCCTGTTCTCGCCAGCCCAACTTCGGCAGGGGGCGCCAAAAGGTCTCCTCCTAATGTTACCGGATGCTCACTGGGACGCACCCGGTGAGCGGAATGGAGCCCGCGCGAAAGGCTCTCGGCAGAATCGCCCGGACCTGACAGCAGGAGCGGTCGACTGTGAGACCCCACCGAGAAGCAGTGGCTTCGGGCCCGCTACTGGTGGGCGCCGATCGGTCTCGCCGATTCACAGGGGACACCGGTCTGACACAGGCCACAGCCGTACCCCTCGAATCCATACTCCTTTCTGACGAACTCCCTGGTCCTCGACAGGTGTCTCTCGCACGTCTCCTTGTCGTGCCCTGTCTCCGTGATGGCACCCACAGGACATCGGTCCATGCACTGTCCGCAGGTGCCCTCAGCCATGAACAGGCAGAACTCTTGGTGGCCGTCGTAGAGCCTTGGTGTGGTGGGTAGCTGGACACGAGCCACCACCGATCCGACCCGCACAGCTTTACCTCTGGGAGTGATGAGCCCATCGCACAGGCCGAATGTGCCCAGCCCGGACGCGTACGCGGCGTGGCGCTCTGACCAGGTGGAAGCGTAGCCGTAGTCGGACAAAGCCGTCGTCTCCCAGGCCGGGGATAGGTGCGGCGCCACAGATTCATGTCCCAGGTCGCTCAGAGTGATAACCACGTGCTCTCTCAGGCGGCAGTTGAACGCCTCACCGTAGATGCGGGAGCGGGCCCAGCTCTCGGCCGGATAGACCTTCTGATTCCGGTTGTCGTGCTTCGTCTGGCTCGTCTGCGGCAGTACCCAGGAGATGACGGTGAGCTCGCTGGCCTCGGCGTCACTGTCGGGGAAGGTCCGCCGGAATATCTCGACTGGAGTCCAGTGGAAAGGCCCCACGTACTCCTTGTACGCCTCGTACAGCGGATCGTCTCCCCGGGAGAACCCTACGAGAGGCTCGGCCCACGCGCGATCCGCCTGAGCCGTCCGAAGCGTGTTCTCCGGACCCCGGCAGAACTCGAGAATCTCTCCGACGATCCGGGATCTCCGATTGTCGTTCCGGGTCAACGGTATCACAGCGGCTCCTTTCTCTTTCGAACGGTCTTCCTCCAAACCGCGCGGTCGCGTAAGCAGCCCTGCTCGCTGACCGGCGTTGCTGGGCTAATCATCCGCTGGTGTGTCCCCTTTCAGGTACCGGTCGAACCAGCGCAGGATGTGCTCGAGTCGCTCGATCCGCCGGTCGGTCCGCCCACCGCGGGAGAGGCCGTGGGCTTCGTCGGGGAAGCGGACCATCTCCGTATCCACCCCCAGTCTCTTCAGTGCCACGAAGACCTGCTCACCCTGTTCGATGGGACAGCGGAGATCGTCCTCGTTGTGGATGACCAGCGTGGGTGTGGTCGCATTGCCGATGTGACTGATGGGTGATTGCCGCCAGTAGTTCTCAAAGGCCTCCCACGGTGGCTGATTGCCGAACTCATGCTCCCAGACCCAGTTGAAATCGGTGGAGCCGTAGAAGCTGAGCAGATTGCTGACACTGCGCTGTGTGACGGCGGCCCGGAAGCGGTCTGTGTGACCGATGATCCAGTTGGTCATGTAGCCGCCATAGCTGCCGCCGGCGACGCCCATCCGCCCGGAGTCCACGTACGGTCTGCTCGCAACGAAGTCTGTCCAGGCCATTAAGTCGTCGTAGTCGGAGTTACCCCAATCGTTGACGATCGCCCTGGTATGTGCCTCGCCGTATCCCCGGCTGCCGCGCGGGTTGCAGAACGCGATCACGTAGCCCTGGGCCGCGAGGAAGTAGAACTCGTGCATGAAGAAGTTTCCGTACTGGGCGCGAGGCCCACCGTGAATCTCCACCAGGGCGGGATAGCGCTCCGTCGGCTCGAAGCGCGGGGGCTTCAGGAGCCAGCCGTGCAGCCTATGGCCAGCCGATCCTTCGATCCACACCTCCTCCATCTCCCCCAGGTCGATCCCCTGGAGCAGACTGCTGTTGAGATCCGAGAGCCTTATGGCTCCGCCATCGGTCAGTTCCATCGTCCAGACCTCGGCGGGCGCCGCCATATTGGCGTGGAGATAGGCCAGCGTCGATTGCCGATCATCGAAGGTGAAGCTTCCTACCACCCCATCCCCGCCGATGACCGTCTTGAGCTCTGCGTCGCTGCCATCGACGGAGACCGACTTCAGATGGGTGTTCCCGTGCTCCGAGATCTGTACGTACACGTGGTTTCCGTCCTTCGACCACATGGGCGGCGACAAGGGAAGCCCCCCTGGCAGGTCATTGATGGTCGCAAAGGAGACCTCGACGTCGAAAGGCTCCGTCAGGTTCCGGGCCTCGTCGCTGCCGCCTACGGGGACGATCCAAAGGCTGGTCTGCTTCCACCATTCTCCCCGGCCTTCCCGGCCCAGATAAGCCAGCCAGCGCCCGTCCGGCGAGAACACGGGCATCTGCTTCTCACCAATGGGGGTCGCTATTCTGCGCAGCTCACCTCCCGCGGCCGGCATAACGAAAATGTCGACGGCGTCGGGATCCAGATCCGGTTCTTCGGTGCGGATGGAGTGGAATACGATCTGGTCTCCATGAGGAGACCAGCGTGGGTCAAGCTCGTCGTGGACGTCGCCCTCGGTCAGCTGGGTGGGCTCGCCCGTTTCCGCGTCGACCGTCCAGATGTGCCAGCGCTCCTGGGGAAGGTAGCCCTCCCCGTCAAGTTTGTAGAAGACCCTCTTGTAGTGTCGCAAGACGACGCCGAGTTCCTTCCTCTGCTCGTCGTCCTCGCGCTCAATCGTCTCCTGGTCCTTCTTCTGGAACTGACATAGGAGCTGGGATCCGTCCGGCGCCCACTCCAGGCTGGCGAACTTGCCCTTGAGGTCGGTCAGCTGGCGTGCCTCCCCGCCGTCAACGGGAATCAGGTGGATCTGGGGTTGATCCTCGTCCACGCGGTTCGAGAGAAACGCGATCTGACCCCCGTCCGGAGACCACCTGGGGCTACTGTCGACGTGATCCCCAGCGGTGAACCGGCGGGGCTTGCCCCCTGCCGTGGGGACCAACCAGAGGTTGGTGAACTTCTTCTGGCTGTCCTCTTCCACGCGCTGAACACAGAAGATCACGTGCCGCCCGTCAGGAGAGAGCTGGCAGTCCGTGACGAGGCGGAAGCGATACAGATCGGCCGCGGTCGTGGTGCGTCTATCGTTCTCAGGCATCTTAGGATTCTCATTGCTCCGATGGGGAATAGGGTCGCATCATCCCGTCGTACGTTTCCAGTCCTGTCTGTACCACCAGGGCAGCGGGCCCACGGGCCGTGGCCCGCTGCCGCTCCACAGAATCGGGCCAATTCACCGGAATGTCCCTTCGTCCGGTTCCACGCCGTCGCGCGCTAGATCCCAATCGTGCAGACAGTCGATAAACCTGTGCGCCGTCAGATCGAGCTGAATGGGGGTCACCGAAACGTAGTCGTTGGCGACGGCCCAGATATCGGTACCTTCATCCTCGACGCCCGTCGGTTCCGGTCCCACGATCCAGTAGTAGGGCCGCCCCCGCGGATCAACCCGCTCAGTCAGTTCGTCGCGGTAGATCCGGAGCCCCATTCGTGTGATCTTCACGCCTGCTATCCGATCGGCTGAGACGGGCGGGACATTGACGTTAAGCAGCACATCCCGGGGCAGCCCACGCTCCAGGACCGCGCGGCCTACTCGGGCTCCCCACATCGCGGCCACTGAGAAATCGTCGGACTCGCGGGAGTCGAGGGAGACGGCAACCGCCTCCACACCGAAGATAGTGGCCTCCATCGCGGCAGTGACGGTGCCGGAGTACGTCACATCGTGGCCCAGGTTGGCTCCCTCGTTGACACCCGAGACCACCAGGTCGATGGGCCCCGAGATGATGCCGAGAAGCGCCAGGGCTACAGCGTCGGAGGGTGCCCCGGTAGTCGAGAGCGCTGGCGTCCCGTCATCGAGGAGTACCTCCTCCACGCGCAGCGGTTTGTGCATCGTCTTGACGTGGCCGGAGGCCGACCAGTTGCGCGCGGGGGCCAGGATGGTGACCTTGCCCAGTCTGCTGCAGGCGTTCTTCAAGGCCAACAACCCGGGGGCCCTGATGCCATCATCGTTTGTTACCAGAATATGGGGTCTATCAGGTGTCACTGATGGGGTACTCTTCGCAGTGCGTGAGTTATGCGGTCAAGGGACGATCTCGATCGTCACGAGATTGCTCCGCGATCTATTCCCTGCAGCGTCGAAAGCGATGAGGTAGAACGTGTGGCTACCGAGGCTGGTCGACTCGCTGAGGGTCCAGTTGGCGGCGAATGGAGCGACTCGCTGCACGGAAAACGGCTGGAGCCCCGCCGGTTGCGTCTCCTTGCCACCGGCATAGGCATAGAACTCTACCCGGTCCAGAGAGTAGTCCTCGACCTCGGCGCTGATGCTGACCCGTCTCTGGTTCGCTCGCTGGAATCGGGATCCCTCTGTCGGGTAGGTGACACGGACCGTCGGTGGGACGTTGTCCACGGTGACCTGGATCTCGTGTTCCCGGACGTCCCCTGTATGCCCGACGACCTGAAGGCGCAGGCTATAGAGACCATCCAACCCAGCCGTGTCCCAGCTCTCCAGCAGGCCGTGGTCCACCTGATGGGCATGCTCGGGCCCGATCTGGATCCACTCGGTGGGGTTGAGCCCTCTGCCGAACACCAGACGGAAGAAGTTGAAATCCTCACCCCGGGCGCTTCCATGGATGGGGATTACGCCGGCTACGTAGGCGTAAGACTCCGGGGAGAGGATGACCACATCTGCGTCCCCGCGCGTTGAACCGTAGATCGTGTCGTATTCGGTGGGCGGTCTCTCCGGCCGCCGGTCCTCCGGAAGGGCGTCGATCCAGCTCTCCGCCTCCGGGGGGTAGACCTCGTAGGTCCTCTCTTCGCAAAGCGCCGGATCGGTATGGACGGTGCACAACCTCCCGGTCTCCCGGTTCACGAGGTAGGTCTGATGGATGTCACATCGCTGCGTCGGCTCGGTGACCGGGATGAACAGCTCGGTGACCGTCGGGCAGTCGTCGGTGGGGAGCTTGCCCGAGACTGCGCAGACTGATCGAGTGATCAGTCCCTCGGGCCGGTTGAAAGGCACGGATAGATCGTCCCGGAGCGCGTATTCCAGCACGGCGTGCCAGATCGGCGCAGCGCCCCGAACTCCCGGCACGTCGTCCATCTTCCTGTTGTCGGTATTGCCGACCCAGACGCCGACGGCCAGCTGCGGCGTGTACCCGACGGTCCAGGAGTCGCGGAAGTCGTCGGTGGTGCCCGTCTTAGCCGCCGCCGGCCGACCGTCGGACAGCTCCAGGGGGTTGGCCTGGCCCATCGCTGCCCAGCGCGCCTGCCGATCGGCCAGAATATCGTTCATCAGGTAAGCCAGCTCGGGCGAGAGCACGGCGTCGCTCCCAGGCTGATCGTACTGATAGAGGATATTTCCATCGCGGTCCTCAACCCTCAAGATGCTCACCGGATCAAGCTCGCGAAACCCCCGGCGCGCCTCTTCCGCCCGCACCGGCGCCCCGTACATCCTGCCGTTGTTGGCGAGGACGCTGAATGCATAGGTCAGGTCCAGCAAGTGTACCTCGCCGCCTCCTAACGTCAGGCTCAGGCCGTAGTGATCCAGTCCTCGGTCGAGGCTGTTGATGCCCATGCGATGGGCGGTGCGGAGAACGTTCTCGATGCCGGCCATCTGGAGGGCCGAGACTGCTGGTATGTTGTAGGAGCGGGCCAGGGCCAGGCGCATGCGCTGGGGGCCGTGGTAGCGCCGGTCATAGTTCTCTGGTATGTAGGGTTCCCCGACGGGTTGAGGGAAGGTATGTCTTACGTCGAGGAACATGTGGGCCGCGTTGTAACCCTGGGAGAGCAGCGTCAGGTAGGTAAAGGGCTTGAAGGACGAGCCTGGTTGCCGTCCCAGCCCGTCCACGGCGACATTGTACTGACCGTGTATTCCGTCGTCCCAGAAGTTGACGCTGCCCACCAGGGCCAGAATCTCGCCTGTCCCCGGACGGATGACCACCACCGATGCGTTGTTGACGTCGTGATCCTTGCCTACAGACGCCGCACGGAGGGGAGGCAGGTACCGCGCAGCCTCACAACCGGACTCGACAGCCTCCTGGATGACCTGGACCTCGTCCTCCCCCGAAAGACGGCGTAGGTGAGTCTGCGCCGCACATTGGGCTTGCTCGTGGAGATCGAGGTCCACGGTGGTGTAGACGCGCAGCCCGCCGCGATAGAGAGCACCAGCTCCGACCTCCGGCATCCCCTCCAACTGGTTACGCACATAGACAGCAAAGTGCGGGGCCCGCATGTCGAAGCGCGCGAGAGATTCTGCCTCGGCCAGCTCCCACGGCTCTTCTTTGGCCATGTTCGCTTCCTGGGCCGTTATGTAGCCGTCTCGCACCATGCTGTCGAGCACGACGCCCTGGCGTCTGCGGGCCATGTCGGGGTTGTCGAAAGGGTTCATCCGCGGGTTCTGCGGAACCGCCACCAGTGTGGTCGATTCCGACAGGGTCAGTTCGCTGGCGCTCTTCCCGAAGTAGACCTGGGCTGCTGCCTCAATGCCGTGCGAGAGGTTGCCGTAGAAGTTCGTGTTCAGGTACCATTCCAGGATCTGTTCTTTGCTGTAGACTTCAGTGATGCGGTGTGAGAGCAGGATCTCAGTGATCTTCCGATCGTAGTCGTCCCATTGCGGTCCCTCGGGCCCAATGTAGCGGCGCTCTCTCTCAATGACGAAGTTCTTGATGAGCTGCTGCGTGATGGAGGAACCACCCTGGATCTCGTCCCCACGGACGGTAGACCACGCGGCCCGGGCTATCCCCCGCGGGCTGAAGCCGGGATTGTCCCAGAACGTGCGGTCCTCGCTGGCCACGGTCGCCTGGATCAGATGGTCTGGCAGCTGGTCCAGGGATACCCACGCTCGTTCGCCTCCTGTGGGATCGATAAGTCGGGCGATGATGTGCTGGCCTGTGCGGTCGAAGATCTGCGTGGTCTCAAACCCCTCCTCGGCCGCCTCGATCTCCGCAGGGGCGGGCAAATCGCGGGTGAAGTAGGCATAGGCGCCGCCGATGGCGCTGACGCCCGCCACGATGGAGGCCGAGACCGCGATGAAAGTGGCAAGGAATACCACGATCAGGATGCGCAGCACTTGCTGGACGCCGGACCGCTGACGATAACGTCGGTTTCTGTGTCGCCGCAAGGCGATGTAACGCACTGTTCCGTCAGATGTCATTAGCTACCCCACCTCCCGCCGGTGAGCCACTCATCGTACCAGAAGGTGCGTCGATTGGCAAGTATCGGGGCAGCTTGGCTACGGCTTCATTCTCTTCAGGCTCGAGAGCATCGGCGCTTTGGCCGAGATACCACCGGCCCAAACCGACATCTACGGCTGCTTTTGTGAAATGGGTACGATTCTGCTGAGTGCCGCTCACCTCAACGGCGAGGATGAGGAGACCCTGCGGCTGGGCTCGGCAGGTTGACAGATGCCCGACCCCGTGGTACGATTAGCGGTCAATTCTTGGCACTCTTCTATGTCGAGTGCTAACCGAGCCGCTGGTCATACCTATGAATCAAGAGCTTACTCCCCGCCAGCAGACCATACTGGGGCTGACCGTGCGGGAATACGTGAAGACCGCGTCACCCGTCAGCTCGCGGGCCCTGGTCGAGCGCTACGAGTTACCCGTCAGCTCTGCCACCGTGCGCAGCGAGTTAGCGTACCTGGAGGAGACCGGGCACCTCACCCACCCTCACACCTCCGCCGGTCGTGTGCCCACCCACGAGGGGTACCGTTACTTCGTGGAGCGCCTTCTGGGCGAGGTGGAGCTGCCGCTCCGAGAACGTCTGACCATTGTCCACCAGTTTCACCAGGCGCGTCAGAACCTGGAGCAGTGGATGCCGCTGGCTGCCTCCACGCTGGCACGTACAGCGCGGGGAGCGGCCCTGGTGACGGCTCCCCACTCGCGGCGGGCCCAGTACAAGCACCTGCAACTCATCTCGACGCAGGGAACGGGTGTGCTGTTGGTGCTGGTCCTGCACGGAGGGATGGTCAGGCAGCGGATGCTGACGCTGGCCGATCCGATGACACAGGATGAGCTGACGGAGACCAGCAATCGCTTGAACCGCGTGTGCTTCGGCCTTACGGCCGAGGATATCGGGGCAGATGTGGATGCGCTTCCGGGATTGGACGGGGAGATAGCCGGGCTTGTGGCCGACATGATGCGTCAGGTTGATGCGCGCGCCAGCGGTGTCATCTACAGCGATGGACTGAGCGAGATGCTGCAGCAGCCTGAGTTCTCCGAGGGCGAAAAGGCTCACGAGCTCGTACAGGTTATGGAGGAGCGCAGCTTCCTGAGGCGGGTCATAGAGGAGGCCCTTAGCCCGGAGGTAGGCCACGTTCGGGTGCTGGTGGGCGGCGAGGGGCAGTGGGAGCAGCTGCGCACGTGCAGCCTGGTGCTGACACGGTATGGCGTGGCTGATTTTTCCACAGGAGCCCTCGGCGTTGTGGGTCCGACGCGGATGTTCTACGGCCGTGCCATCTCCGCAGTACGCTTCGTGGCGGAGTTGCTGTCTGATCTGGTGCACGAGGCGTACGTGGAGGAACCCTCCCACGAATACAGTAGCGGTGAAACCGAATCAGACTCACGAGGAGATCGATATGACGGATAACGAAGCCATAGAGAACGAAGCCGCCGGAGAGGTCGATACCACTCAGGACGAGGGATCTGCAGGGGTAGCCGATGCTGCGTCCCTCCAAGAGGAACTGCAGGCAGCGCGGGCCGAGGCTGAGGAGTACCTTGATGGATGGCGGCGGGCTCAGGCCGAATTCTCCAATTACAAGAAGCGCCAGCGGGCGGAGCAGAAGAGGACCCAGGAGCTCTCCAACGCGAGCTTGACACGAAAACTGCTACCGATCTTGGACGATCTCGACCGGGCTATGGCTACCATGCCGGCGCCCCTCCACCAGCTCAGTTGGAGCGAGGGTATCTTGATGGTTAAGCGTAAGCTCGAGTTGGTCCTGGAAGCGGAGGGAGTCGAACCCATCGAGACCCAGGGCAGGATGTTCGATCCCCATTATCATGAAGCAGTGACTCACGAAGAGCTCGAGGGGTACGAGGACGGGGAGATTATCGGAGAGATCCAGAAGGGGTACATCCTCCACGAGCGGGTCATCCGGCCTGCCTTGGTGCGTGTAGCCAAAGCACCGACGAGCGCACCCGATGAAACGGAGCAGAGGGGGGGCGCGGAAGGCACAGTGAACGATGAGTAAGATCATCGGCATTGATCTTGGCACGACCAACTCGGTCTGTGCGGCGATGATGGGTGGCGAGCCAACTCTGATCCCCAGTGTCGAAGGAGGTCGGCTGTTTCCCTCTGTGGTAGCCGTCAGCCCCAGGACTGATGAGCGGATTATCGGCCAGGTGGCCAAGCGACAGGCTGTCGTCAATCCGGAGAACACCATCTTCTCCATTAAGCGCTTCATGGGACGCAAGTTCCATGACGAGCACGTCCAGAAGGCCATCGAGTTGGTCCCCTACAGGGTGAGCGAGGCCGCGAACGGTGACGTGCGAGTCTGGATGGGGGGCAAAGAGTACAGCCCCCCGGAAATCTCGGCGATGATCCTCCAGAAGATCCGATCCGATGCTGAGGCGTATCTTGGCGAGGAGATCAAACAGGTGGTGATCACCGTGCCCGCTTATTTCAACGATAATCAACGACAGGCGACGAAGGATGCCGGGAAGATCGCGGGACTCGACGTGCTTCGCATCATCAACGAGCCGACCGCCTCTTCGCTAGCGTACGGGCTGGACAAGTACAAGGACGAGACCATCGTTGTCTTCGACCTCGGGGGCGGGACCTTTGATGTGTCGATCCTCGATGTCGGTGAGGGCGTGTTCGAGGTCCGTTCGACCAGCGGGGACACGTTCTTGGGCGGCGATGACTGGGACCGGCGCATCATCGACTGGGTCGCCGACGAGTTCAAGAAGGACACGGGCATCGATCTGCGGCATGATCGCCAGGCGCTCCAGCGGCTCAAGGAGGAGGCTGAGAAGACGAAGGTCGAGTTGAGTACCGTGCTGGAGGCAGAGATCAACCTGCCCTTCATCACAGCTGACGCCTCGGGCCCCCGGCATCTGCAGACGAAACTGACACGGGCTAAGTTGGAGCAACTGACGGAGGACTTGATCGAGGCTACACTCCAGCCCTGTAGACAGGCTCTTGCCGACGCTGACCTCGACGCCTCTGACGTTAGCGAGGTGATTCTGGTCGGTGGTCAGACGCGCATGCCGGCCATTCAGGAGCTGGTGGCGGATTTTTTCGGCAGAGAGCCTCACAAGGGGGTCAACGCGGACGAAGTTGTGGCGCTGGGGGCGGCGATTCAGGGCGGGGTGCTGGGCGGGGAGGTGAAGGACATCCTGTTGCTGGATGTGACACCTTTGACGCTCAGTATCGAGACTCTTGGAGGAGTCGCGACTTCGCTCATCGAGCGGAACACCACGATTCCGACGCGGAAGAGCCAGACCTTCTCCACGGCTTCCGATGGTCAGACCCAGGTCGAAATCCACGTGCTTCAGGGCGAGCGCGCGATGGCGGCCGACAACAAGAGTCTCGGCAAGTTCATCCTGGACGGCATTCCGCCGGCGCCTCGGGGCGTACCCCAGATCGAGGTGACTTTCGACATCGATGCCAATGGGATTCTCCAGGTCTCCGCTCAGGACAGGGCCACCGGGCGTGAGCAGTCCATGGAGATCATATCGTCGAGCGGGCTATCCGACGATGCCATCGACTCCATGGTCCAGGAGGCAGAGAGACACCGCCAGAAGGATCGAGAGAAGAAGGAGCGGGTGGAAGCACGTAACCAGGCTGACACCGCCATCTACAGCGCGGAGAAGCTCCTGCGCGAGCAGGGTGACCGGATCCCGGCGGATACTCGTGCTGACGTGGAGGCCAGGATTGAGGCTCTGCAGGGTGTGCTGGATGGCGATGACATCGGTGGCATTCGTCGTCGCGTGGACGAGCTAAGACAGGCGGTGCAGCAGATCGGGGCCGAGATGTACGAGAGCGAAGCCGGTCCTGGCTTCGAACCCGGCGCCGGAGCGGCGCCCGCGTCCCAGGATATGGGGGCGGACGATGGACCGCTTGATGAGGAAGAGGATGTGATCGAGGGGGATTTCGGCGAGATCTAGCGAGTGTTCCGAGAGGGTTGTCATGGGATCTAGACGCGACTATTATGACGTGCTGGGGGTCGAGCGGTCGGCCTCGCAGGGAGATATCAAGAAGGCCTATCGCGAGCGGGCACGGGCCTGCCATCCAGATGTGTGCGATGAGCCCGATGCTGAGACTCGCTTCAAAGAGGTTAACGAGGCCTATCAGGTTCTCTCCGACCCTCAGAAGCGAAGCTCCTACGATCGCTTTGGCCACGCGGGCGTCGAAGGGGCCCGCGGCGGCTTCGACTTCGGTGGATTCAGAGATCCTTTCGAGATGTTCGAGGAGTTCTTCGGTCAGGGGTTCGGTTTCGCCACTGGGCGTCGAAGAGGCCCGCGACGTGGGGCCGATCTGCGCTATGATCTTCATCTGACCTTTGAGGAGGCGGCCTTCGGGTGCGAGAAGGATATCGAGGTCACCCGTCGTGAAGCTTGCCCTGAGTGTGAGGGCACCGGGGCCGAGAAAGGAACATCACCCTCTCGATGCACCCAATGCAACGGCCAGGGGCAAGTGAGACAGGTACAGCGATCCATTCTGGGCTCCTTCGTCAGTGTCACCGACTGCCCGACGTGTCGCGGTGAGGGCACGGTGATCACTGAGCACTGCCCCCGCTGCAATGGAGAGGGACACGTGCGCGTCAGGCGGGAGCTCTCCGTCAGCATCCCCCCGGGGGTGGACGACGGGACCCGAATCCGGCTGGCCGGCGAGGGGGAGGCGGGGATCCACGGAGGACCGCGCGGTAACCTGTACATCGCGCTCGAGGTCGACTCCCATCCCATCTTCCGCCGACGCAATGACGACATTCTCGTCGAGGTGGAGATCAACATCTCGCAGGCCGCCCTGGGCGGCCGGATTTGCGTCCCGACCCTGGAAGGGGAGGAGGAGATCAGCGTCGAGCCGGGGACTCAGACCGATACGGTGTTGCGTATGCCGAACAGGGGCGTGCCCCACGTGAAGCGGAACGGCCGCGGCGATCAGCTGCTGCTACTCCGGGTCAGCGTCCCGAAGAAGCTCTCCCGCGAACAGAGAGAACTGTTCTTGAAGTTGGGTGAGACGTTGGAACCGGAGACTGTCATTGAGGAGAGACGAAGCTTCATGGATGACGTTCGGGAGTTTCTTGGATTGTAAGCCTGAAACCGGAGTCCGACATGCTGGATACTGGTTGTCTGAGCTGCGCGGTGCAAGACGTTCGCTCGCTGCGGGGGGCGTTCGTCGCCGCCGTTAACGTTTACTGACAGGAATACAGCAGGCATGAGATGGCTTGAGGTCAGTGTGGAAGTCGATGCCGAAGCGGCAGAGGCGGTCGCGGAGGTCCTCTCGCGGTATGTCGAACGCGGAGTTGCCATAGAGGCTGGACCGGACGGTTGGCATGCCGGTCCCGTGGTCGTCAGAGCCTATCTGCCCGACGATGATGAGCGGTGGGCTAGGAGGAAGCAGATCCAGGAGGGGCTCTGGCACCTGGGACAGATCGTTAGAATCCCTGAGCCTTCGTTCCGATCTGTGGCCGAGGAGGACTGGACCGAGGCCTGGAAGAAACGGCTCAGAGTGCTTCGTGTGGGAGCGCACATCGTCATCCAACCATCGTGGTTGGACTATGAGCACGAGGCGGGGGACGTCGTTATCCGCCTAGACCCGGGGATGGCGTTCGGCACCGGGTTGCATCCAACCACTCAGATGTGTCTGGTTGCCCTGGAGGAATTGGTTCGGCCAGGGATGGAGGTGGTGGACCTGGGTACGGGCTCGGGCATCCTGGCCATCGCGGCCGCCAAACTGGGGGCGCGGGATGTCCTGGCTGTGGATAGCGACCCGCAAGCCGCGCGAGTGGCTCGCAGTAACGTGATCGGCAACGGTGTTCAGGGGACGGTGCGGATTAAGCGGGGGTCGTTGTCCGATGTGGCCGGAACCTATGACCTGTTAGTGGTCAACATCCTGGCCAAGGTGATCGTCGAACTGGTGGAGCAGGGGCTCTGTGAGCGGATGCGTCGCGGCGCTTTCTTCGTCGGTGCTGGAATCACGAGCGATAGGACGCCGGAGGTGATTGCAGCGTTCAAGAGCAAGGGCCTGGAGATTCTTGACCAACGCCAGCAAGACGATTGGGTCACCCTGCTGGCGAAGCGGCCCTAAATTCAGCCTGACTGTTGCTCCTGATCGGAGGCCTTGTACCGGTAGACGATCCGCCCCCGGGTAAGGTCATAGGGTGACAACTCGACGCGCACGCGGTCGCCGAGCAGCACGCGGATATAGTAGCGCCGCATCTTTCCGGAGAGATACGCCAGCATCTCGTGGCCGTTATCTAACTCCACCTGGAACTGCGTGTTTGGCAGCGCCTCGGTGACAGTGCCCTCCATATAGAGCTTCTCTTCTTTTCCCATATTCCCTTCTTCTTCTTCTTCTTCTTCTTCTTCTGCTGCTGCTGCTGCTTCTTCTCCTGCCCCGATCGCCTGCCAATAGACCGGAGCCACAGGAGAATGTCGCCTCCAGACCGGAGGCGACATTAACTTCCGTCGGCTAGCCTGCTGTTTCCTCCGCCTCCACCGGGGCCTCCTCGGCGACCGGCTCGGCCTCGGCGGCTGTCTCCTCGAGGTCCTCGGGGGCGGTGGTCTCCTCTGCCTCCATTGGGGCCTCCTCGGCGACCGGCTCGGTGTCGGCGGCTGCCTCTTCGAGGTCCTCGGGGGCGGTGGTCTCCTCCGCCTCGTCAAGGGCCTCCTCGGCGACCGGCTCGGTGTCGGCGGCTGCCTCTTCGAGGTCCTCGGGGGCGGTAGTCTCCTCCGCCTCGTCAAGGGCCTCCTCGGCGACCGGCTCGGTGTCGGCGGCTGCCTCGTCGAGGTCCTCGGGGGCGGTGGTCTCCTCCGCCTCGTCAAGGGCCTCCTCGGCGACCGGCTCGGTGTCGGCGGCTACCTCTTCGAGGTCCTCGGGGGCGGTGGTCTCCTCCGCCTCGTTAAGGGCCTCCTCGGCGACCGGCTCGGTGTCGGCGGCTGCCTCTTCGAGGTCCTCGGGGGCGGTAGTCTCCTCCGCCTCCACCGGGGCCTCCTCGACGAGTGCCTGAGCCTCGGGGGTTACCTCTTCAACCTCCTCAAGGGTGACTGTCTCCTCAGCCTCGCGAGCCTCCGCCGGTTCTTCGACAGCCTCCTCTTCCTGCGCCATCCTGTGCTCCGCCATCCAGCTCTCCCACTGCTCTCGCTGGACTTGCCGGGCACTTAAGGTGATGCGCTGCTTGTGCGTGTCCATGCCGATGATCTTCACCAACACCTTCTGTCCCGGCTCCAGGATCTCCGTGGGGCTCAGCTGCGACGCACCGGTCATCTCGCTGATGTGAAGCAGTCCCTCCACGCCCAGTCCCAGCTCGACGAAAGCACCAAAGTCGAGCACGCGGCTCACCTTACCCTCAGCCAGTTGACCGACCTCGTAGTGGCCGGCTACTTGGGACCAGGGATTCGGCTTAAGCCGCTTGAGGCTGAGGGCGATGCGCGTCCGGTCCCAATCCAGACTGAGCACGTAGACCTCTACCTCGTCTCCCACCTCGACCGCCTCGCGGGGGTCGTCGACCTGGCTCCACGACAACTCCGAGATGTGGATCAACCCATCGGCCCCGCCGAGGTCCACGAAGGCCCCGAAGTCCGTGATACCTGTCACGGTGCCCCTGGCCGTCTCGCCCTCCGTCAGCTCCTCCATGACTCGCTTGCGCTGGATTCTCTGCCATGCCCGACGCGCCTGTCGCTGAGAGAGAATCAGGCGACGGCGATGGCGGTCTACCTCAATGATCTTCAGCCCTACCTTATCCCCCACCATATCGGCCAGGCGATCACGGCGCTCGTCTCCCTGCAGGCCCCTGGGCATTCCCACGGTGTGGGATGCAGGGATGAAGCCGCGAATCCTTCCGAAGGGAACCAGGAGACCTCCACGATTGTGGCCTGATATCTCGCCCTCGTAGAGCTCGCCCTTGGCCATCATCTCCTCGGCTTTCTCCCAGTCCTCGCGCACCAGGGCCTGGTAGATGGAGAGCAGGAGACGCCCCTCCTCGTCCTGAGGTGTCTGGACGGCCACGGCGATCTCATCACCCGGCCTGATGCTCTTCCGCGTCTCGGGGTCGAGCCGATCCAGATCGCTCACAGGGACGATACCGTCGCGCTTGAACCCGGCGTCTACGATGGCCCCGCGGTCGCTGATCTCGATGACCACGCCATCGTGGATATCGCCCCGCTTTGGTGGCTCGTAGTCATACTCACCCTCGCTGAGGTACTCCTCCAGCTGATCCATCAAGCTGGCGGCGGATTCGTCCTCGAACTCCTCCATGAAGGTAGCACCGGACTCATCCTCTAGCTCCTCCATCAGGCTGATGCCGAGTTCGTCCTCACCCTTTGAGTCCTGTTTGGTTGGTAGGGTATCCTTATTCATCAACTGATATAACTCCTATATAACTTGCGTAACCTCCGCACAAAACCCGACACGTCTGCATCCTCTGGGCGCGCAGACCATGTCGGGTTCAATAGCCACGGACATCGACGGATGCTGAGTGGAATCGCTCGACTACGCGCACCTCCGAAGGATGTTAATGCCGGTTCGCCAGGGCGAAGGCTTTCGATTCGACCGCTTATTCTATCATGCCAGAGGGGAATGTCAAATCACCCCACAACGGTCTCCCCCCCATCCACGGGGATGACGGCTCCGCTGATCCAGGAGATCTCTGGGCTCGCCAGCGCCACCAGCGCCCTCGCTACGTCCTCCGGCGTGGTGAGCCGGCCGTGCGGATTCCGGCGCAGTGCCTCCTCCATGTAGGCCTCGTGGCCTGGAATGGCGCGCAATGCCGGGGTGTCCGTTACCCCGGGCCGCAGGCAGTTGATGGCGATGCCTCGAGGACCCAGCTCCAGCGTCAGCTGCCGCATATGGCTCTCCAATGCTGCCTTTGCTGCCGACACCGCGCCGTAATTGGCAGCCATGCGCTCGGCACCCTCGCTCGAAAGAGCGTAGACCCGGCTACCCCGTCTGAGCAGATCACGCCGCACCATGTCCTGCACCCAGTAGACCAGGGTGTGGGCCATGACCCGCAGGGTCATCTCCATCTGTGACTCGCTGATCGCCTCCTCGGGATCGTCTGCGATGAAGGGCAGCAAGCTTCCGAAGGCGAGGGAATGGAGCACGAAGTGGACACCTCCGGCTGGGTCGTCCGCCAACGCTGTCTCCATGCGATCAAGCACCCGGGCCCGTTTGCGCTCGGCCGCTGCGTTGGTGTTGAAGAACACGGCCTTAGCCCCGGCGGCCTCAATGTCCTTGATAACCGCTTCTGCCCGGGCCATCCTGGAACGCGGATCCAGGTGGACGCCGAAGATGTTCATCCCTGCTCTGGCCAACCCTCGGGCCGCCGCGGCCCCAAAGCCGCTCGATGCCCCAAGGATGAGGGCCCATCGTCCCTGCAACTCGTTCTCGACCACTGTCACCTCCTATGACGGTATCTGCTATCCGGAATCAGGGTCTACAACACGCGCTGTCCATTTTCGATACGGCTTTGTCCATCGCTGCGAAACGCGGTACCATAGGGGCCTATGGACCAAGTGACTGTCCGCAAACTGGACCACGCCGGCCGGCCGGTCATCTCGTATCCGGCAACGGTAGTGCGCCGCGGCGATGATGCCATTGTGCTCCATGCCTCCTGGGACCGGGACCCTATGGATCTCGGTTTTGTCGTTCTGGAACCCGATGACCGTTGGACGGAGATCTTCTACGCCAACCGATGGTACAACATATTCGAGATCCGCACCAGCGACGGCCGTCTCAAGGGTTGGTACTGCAATATCACGCGTCCGGCGCGCATCGGCGCGGATGAGGTAGCGGCCGAGGATCTGGCCCTCGACCTGTGGGTCGAGCCGGACGGTACCATTCAGGTGCTGGACGAGGAGGAGTTCGCGGAGCTATGCCTCAGGCGGGAGGAGCGCCGAGCGGCGCGAAAGGCGGTGGCCGAGTTACGCGCCCGGGTGGCGCTAGAGCGTTTCCCCTTCGACGTATAGTTGGACGGAGCTTCTGCTCGTAGTTAGCCACGCAGCGGAGCGGAGTGGCGTCCGGCCGCTGCAGTCCACTGCCTTGCCCTTGCCCCGCGTGCGGAGCTAAGCCGCGTGCGGAGCTAAGCCGCGTGC
>SKLM01000205.1 GCA_007123205.1 Thermoflexales bacterium | reverse complement strand
TTGGTCAGGTAGGATGGAGCGCAGTCTGCCGGCGTCGGAGCTAGACGCAGCCTTCGCGCGGCGAAGGCTGGGCCAGATTCACATCAGCGGAGGAATCCTCCGCGGCGATCAAGAGCGGGTTGTCCCCGATGGTGGTAACCCACCGGCTCGCCTGACAGCCTGGATTCGGCCCCGGTCGATTCTGCTTTCTCGCCGTCACGAACGGAGCGCTTTACTTCGGTGACGTGCAGGTCCCCCGCCCGTCCACCCACCCCATTAGGGTGGGTGTACCGGTGCTGCCCAACGCCTCTCCGTCCTCTCCATCCGGCCCGACACCGTCGCCCGTCTCCGCCAGGGACACCAGGCCGACCCAGGCTACCATCGACCGGACGGTACCCCGAGTTCGCGAACTTCCCTTTGGTGGCCCATGGTGACAGGGGGTTGCTCGCTGAAGGCAGGGTCGGCTGCCGCCGAGACCGCATAAACTCTGAGACACTTGGACAGTCCTGGCATGGGGCGCAGACTCTACCCTTCGCGTTCCCCAGGGTGCTGCCGATGGGATCCACGCAGGGAAGGCGGTTTCCCACCTGATCCCTATGGGCTTCCAGTAGTCAGGTTGATCTTCCTGAAGCTCGGGTCCGTCCTGCCCTATGAGCTCGACCGATACCTTCATCGCCTGACGCCACCAGGGCATTTGCTCTGTTCCTTCGGGCGGCTCAGGATCCGGATGTGACCCCATCTGCCAGGTGCGAGTCGATCTGCCGTTGTGCCAGGCCGATGCTGTAGTTTCGGGCGGGTGCTGGCAGCCGCGGCACGCCAGACGCAGGCAACGGCATCATCGGCAGACGGCCTTGGAGGTCTAAGCTGCAGGCTGCAGAAGCCTTTACTTGACCAGAAGTCACAGATGGAGGATAATGGGGCGCGGGGTGTGTTGTCGGCTCCATCGCTCCCGTTCCGGGGGTACGGATTCTTGGGACCGGTGCGGTGCTGTTCGACGGAGCGGATGCATCCCCAGGCGCGTACTGGACGTTACGCAGTGTTGGTTCGCCGCTGGCCCTGGGGGAAGGACTTGGTCCTGCGGGCGATCGGCCCGATAGAGCGTCGGCGATTTGGCGTCGAAGGAGGAAGTTATGCTGAGGGGGCAGAGCCTCCGTATTGGTCGTTTGTTCGGCATTGATATTTTGATCGACTGGACGTGGCTGATCATCTTTGCCCTGATCACGTACAGTCTGGGCGCCAGCTTGGGCGTGTTCCAGCCGGAGTGGGACCCGGAGCTCCGCTGGGCGATCGCCGTTATCTCTTCGCTGCTCTTCTTCGCCTCGGTGCTGGCGCACGAGCTGGCCCACTCTCTGATGTCCCAGGCCCACGGGACCCCGGTGGACAGCATCACGCTGTTTCTCTTCGGCGGCGTGGCGAAGATCCGGGAGGAACCGGACAGCGCCAGGAGCGAGTTCCTGATGGCCATTGCGGGCCCGGCGATGAGTATTCTGATCGGAGTGGTGCTGCTGGTGTTCGCCGGTGCGCTTGGCAGGCCGCTGGCCGCGGTGAGCGATCCGGCCGACGTCATCTCGCAGCTGAGCGCGACCCAGGTGGTGGCTCTGTGGGTGGGGTCGATCAACATTGTCCTGGGCCTTTTCAACATGCTTCCGGGCTTCCCGCTGGACGGCGGGCGGGTCCTCCGCTCGATCCTCTGGGCGATCACCGATGATCTGCGCGGCTCCACCCGCTGGGCAACCCGCATAGGGCAGGGGCTGGGATGGCTGATGATGGCCGGAGGCGTCTCGATGGTGTTCGGAGTCACGATCCCCTTCTTCGGCACGGGGCTGGTCGGCGGGCTCTGGCTGGCCTTCATCGGCTGGTACCTGAATAACGCGTCGGCCCAGAGTTATCAGCAGGTTGTCGTGCAGGACATCCTGAAGGGCATCCGGGTGGAGCGGATCATGCGCAAGGATCCGCCGACGGCATCGGCGTGGGAGTCCGTGGAGACGCTGGTGTATGACCGTATCATGGGAACCGATGACCACTCCTTCCCCGTGTTCGACCACGACGAGCTGGCGGGGATGGTGACGCTCAGCGATGTGCGGGCGACCCCCCGCGAGCAATGGCCCATCACCAAGGTGCGGGACATTATGACGCCCTACGGCGACTGTACGGTGACCGCGTCGCACGAGGATGCGGCGCAGGCGATGAGCAAGCTGGCCACCTGCGACGTGCGCGAGCTGCCGGTCATCGACGATGGCGTGCTAATCGGAGTCCTGCGGCGTCGGGATCTGATTCAGTGGCTGCGGCTCCACGGGGAGACAGCCGGCGGCGGGTCGGGTTCGGGCAGCGTCTGACCGAGACCTGGCGGACGACGGAGCTCTGTCGGGAACCAGGCAGGGTTCCCAGAGTCCGCCTTCTTCTGACTGAAATCGATGCCGGCTTGCAGACGATTCATCACAGATACGCTCCTTTTCAACATAATCCGTCGATCGGGCGGCCGAATCGGGTGCCCCAGTCCTCGCTGGAGCGGCATCATCCTTGCTGCCAATTGGCCCTCATGCTGCGTCGAGAGAGTCTGCAGGCTGCTACCCCGCAGCTCGGCGCAGGTAGGGGCATCGTGCGATGTCAGACGTTGACCCCCAGCAAGTCCGGGAGGCAAACTGATGAAGCCGTGGCCTGTACCTGGTCAGTACCGGTCCGGCAAGGAGGTAGAGCCTTGCCCGGTCAGTCCGCAGTCCGGCCTATGCCGAACTGGGGGCCATTGTCACCGGGGCACCCGATTTCGGCAAGCCCGTCCTGCAATTGTTAGCGTGCAGGTGGATGGCCAGGAGTATTATATACAAGGAGGCATCGATGAAGATCGCTGACGTGATGACGGCCGTGGTGTCTATGCCCTTCCACAAGGAGTTTCACATCTCCGGAGGCGGCACCCCGTTGAAGACCCACGTGTTGGTCAAGGTGGTCTCCGACGACGGCGTGGAGGGGATCGGAGAAGCGGCTCCCTTTACGGCGTACTCGGAGGAGAGCTACGGCACGGTGGAGCACGTAATCAAGGAGTTTCTGCGGCCTGCCGTCCTGGGTCAGGATCCTATGGATCAGGAGATGATAGAAACGCATCTCGATCGGGCAGTCCGCCGGAACACCTTCGCCAAAGCGGCCGTGGACATGGCTCTGTTCGACCTGGTAGGCAAGGCACTGGGACTGCCTGCCTACAAGCTTCTGGGCGGGTTGTACCGGAGCAGAGTCCCCCAGGCCTGGAGCATCGGCATCGCCGAGATCGAGGAGATGGTCCAAGAGGCCGTGCACTACGTGGAGCTGGGGTTTCACGCGGTGAAGATCAAGATCGGGCGGGATCCCCAGAAGGACCTGGAATGCCTGGCGGCGGTGCGCGAGGCCATTGGGCCCGATGTCAAGCTCCGCGTGGATGCGAATCAGGGGTACCGCGCCGGGGAGGCGCTGTCGATCCTCAAAAAGATGGAGAAGTACGATCTCGAGTACATCGAGCAGCCACTACCCCGATGGGATATCGAAGGGACGGCGGCTCTGGCCGCCGCGCTGGACACCCCGATTCTGGCCGACGAGAGCGCGGTTACCCCTCAGGACGTGGTCAACTTGGTGCGGCGGCGCGCGGCGGGCGTGATCAACATCAAGATTGCCAAGTCTGGCCTTCTCAAGGGGAAGCGGATGGCGGCCATCGCCGAAGCGGCCGGGCTGGCGTGCATGGTGGGGAGTATGATTGAGCTGGGTCCGGGGACGGCAGCCGGGCTCCATTTCGCCGCCGCGACGCGGAACGTCACCCATGCCAGCGAGTTGGTGGGGCCTCTGCTGTTCAAGGACGATATCATCGAGGGGAAACGCTTCTCGCAACCTCCGGCAGGGGGGTACTGGGAAGTGTCGGACGAGCCCGGGCTGGGGATCACACTGGCTGAGGAAGTCGATCGGTTGTTCACCACTCCCGCCTGAGCGCTGAGAGCACGGAGCCGAGCTCGGCCCGGCTGGCCAGAGACAACTCACAGGTGAGCCTTCCTCCACCGGCCACCAGGCTCCGTCTGCCAACGGGCGGTTCTGGTACTGCATGTCTCAATAATCCGTGGCCAAGAAAACAAAGAAGAAATTCGTGCTAATTCGTGTAATTCGTGCCCAGAAGAATGACCAACCCAGTTCCGCGGATCACCCACAGCCCCTCTGGAGCTGACCCGTTTCGGTGAGGGAAGGGGTATAGCATTGGATCTCGTTGCCTTGATGGGGAGTGTACCAGCGACGGTCGTCGGGTTCGTGATCGGTGCGGTGATCACGGTGGTCGGCGTGGTCCTGACCAACGCGGCCAATACGAAGCGCCTGCGCATCCAGCACGAGCACGACCGCGAGATGCGCAGCAGAGATCGGGACCTGAACCTGCGGCGGG
>SKLM01000226.1 GCA_007123205.1 Thermoflexales bacterium | reverse complement strand
GATCGAGTATGAGTATGTGGAATGAGATAGGGTGGGTGGTGCGCGGGTCGGGAGTGGAGGGTGAGGTGTTGGTGGTGGAGGCCCCCCTCACCCTAACCCTCTCCCCAGGGGGAGAGGGGACGTGACGCAGAGGTCGGCCCGAGGGGAGAGGGAATGTGGCGGAGAGGTGCTTGTGGTGGAGGCCCCCCTCACCCTAACCCTCTCCCCCCGGGGAGAGGGGACGTGGCGGAGAGGTCAGCCCGGGGGAGAGGGGAAGCGGCGGAGAGGTTGCTTGTGGTGGAATCCTCTGCCCGGGGCCTTGACACGAGGGGCGGGCTCAGGTACACTCGGCACTGGCAGGTGGCTGGATCCCGGTATCGGCCAGTGGCGTTGGGACGCGAGGGCCGGGAGTGCGTCGCAGGCAGAAGACCCTATTCCAAGGTATCCCTGTAGCCGTCACCCTGGGCGCGCTGCGTCGGTCGGCTGCCGGGCCTTGCCTGGCGCCGGTCCCTTGATCTTTGCCAGAGGATGGGCGCTGGCGTGGCGGAAGGTCTGCGGCGTCCGGCGAGCAGAGGGCCAGCAGGACGGCTCGAGGACGTGGGACCAGAGAGGGGTAGGGGATAAACCATCGTCCAGCAGCCCGGTTCGGGCGGTCTGGCACTAGAAAGGAACGGCTGATTATGAGTCATGAGACCGTGTTCACCGTGGAGACGTCGAGGATCAAGTTCGGGCCCGGGGCAACTCGAGAGGTCGGCTATGACATGAAGGCTCTCGGAGCAAGCAAGGTGATGGTGGTGACGGATCCTGGCCTAGCAGAGAGTGAGCCCGTGTCGGTGACCGTGGGAGCTCTGGAATCCGAAGGGATCGAGGCTGTGCTCTACGATCAGGTGCGCATTGAGCCCACCGACACCAGTTACAGACACGCCATTGAGTTCGCGCAGGGCGGAGGTTTCGACGGATTCGTGGGGATAGGGGGCGGATCTTCGATAGACACGGCGAAGGCGGCCAACCTATACTCGACTTACCCGGCAGATTTCCTTGCATATGTCAATGCGCCCATTGGGCAGGGTCGGCCCGTTCCGGGGCCCCTGAAGCCGCTGATCGCCGTTCCCACGACAGCCGGTACCGGGAGCGAGACGACGGGCGTGGCCATATTCGATCTGGAGGCCATGCACGCGAAGACGGGGATTGCCGACGGGGCCCTGCGTCCGGCTCTGGGGATTGTCGACCCAGATAACACCCGCTCGCTACCCAGGATGGTGACGGCCTGCAGTGGCCTGGACGTCCTCTGCCACGCGCTGGAGTCGCTGACGGCCTTGCCCTATGAGAGACGATCCGCGCCCGAGAACCCGGGTCTGCGTCCGGCGTACCAAGGTGCCAATCCGACCAGCCACGTGTGGGCCAGCGAGGCCATCGAGATCGGTGGTGAGTATATCACCCGGGCCATGGATGACCCTGACGACACGGAAGCGCGCTTTCAGATGATCCTGGCGGCGACCTACGCCGGAATCGGTTTCGGAAACGCGGGGGTGACGCTGCCCCACGGGATGTCATATCCGGTGGCAGGCATGGTGCGCGACTATATTCCGCCGGATTATCCGCCGGACCATCCTATGATCCCGCACGGTATGGCGGTGATCCTGAACGCTCCGGCCGCCTTTCGCTTTATGGCCCCGGCGAACCCGGAGCTCCATCTCTACGCCGCAGGGTTGCTGGGGGCGGATGTGACGGGGGCGAGCCCTGAAGAGGCAGGCGACGTGCTGGCTGGCGCGATTATCGATCTGATGCGCAGGACGGACATGCCGAACGGTTTGAGCGCCGTCGGCTACGGGCCAGACGATGTGGATCAGCTGGTGGAGGGAACCCTGCCGCAACACCGGGTGACGAAACTGTCGCCTCGACCGGCGGGTCCAGATGACCTTCGAGAAATGTTTCTGGAGTCACTCACGCTCTGGTAGGCGTGATTGCAGATAAGGCTCCCCCGAGTTTGGGTGGGCGACAGAGGGTGGCCGGGCAGACCCGTCGGCGGAGCGCAAGCCGGGCGGGACCGTTCAGGGCCTGTAGGCGCCGGGGACGAGATGAGGAGATATGCGAGGGTGAGGTAGGGAGACGGTCACATGGGTAGATGTGTAGGGACCGTGGCGAGAGGGATTCGCACCCCCATCGTGCGGGAAGGCGATGCGGTCGAGGAGACGGTGGTTGAAAGCGTCCTCCGAGCAGCGGAAACCGAGGGGTTTGCGCTGCGTGACCGGGACGTGGTGGGGATCACGGAGTCGCTGGTAGCGCGGGCGCAGGGGAACTATGCGACGGTGGATGCGATTGGGGCCGACGTGGGGGCGATGTTCGGTGGTGAAACGCTGGGGATCGTATTCCCCATACTGAGCCGCAATCGCTTCTCCGTCCAACTCAAAGGCATAGCGCGCGGCACGGGGCACGTCGTGCTGCTGCTCAGCTACCCGTCGGACGAGGTCGGCAACCAGCTGGTGGAACAGGACCACCTGGATGAACACGGCATCAACCCCGGCACCGATCATCTGACGGAGAGCGAGTTCAGGAAGACTTTCGGTGCCAGCATCCACCCGTTCACGGGTGTCGATTATATCGCGCTCTACCGGTCGTTGGTGGAAGCCGAAGGGGCGGCCTGCACGATCCTCTTCTCGAATCACGCGGAGATGATCCTGGAGCATACCGGCACCGTTCTGGCCTGCGACATTCACACTCGGGCGCGGACGAAGCAGCTCTTGAGAGCGGCAGGAGCCGACATCGTATACGGTCTGGACGACATTCTATCCGCCCCTGTCAACGGCAGCGGATACCATCCGGAGTACGGTCTGCTGGGCTCAAACAAGGTCACCGAGGAGATGGTGAAGCTCTTCCCCCGCGACTGCCAGGAGGTGGTCGATGGCGTTCAGGCTCTCTTCAGGGAGAAGACGGGGAAGACCGTGGAAGTCCTCGTGTATGGCGACGGAGCCTTCAAGGATCCGGTGGGGAAGATCTGGGAACTGGCGGATCCTGTGGTGTGTCCCGGGTACACCTCGGGCCTGGAGGGCACCCCCAATGAGCTGAAGCTGAAGTGCCTGGCAGACGATCAGTTCGCGGACTTGAACGGGCAGGCGCTGCGAGAGGCGATCACGGAACAGATCCGGACGAAGAAGGGAGATCTGGTGGGAGCTGCGGAGGCGGCGGGGACGACGCCGCGGCGGTTGACGGATCTGATCGGTTCGTTGTGCGACCTGATATCGGGGAGCGGCGACAAGGGGACGCCGGTGGTGCTGGTTCAGGGGTATTTCGACAGCTTCGCAGCGGAATGACAGGGATCACACGAGTCCGGGGCAGCGTGGCGGCGGATGGAGGAGGTCAGGCTGCAGGATGGGCAGGCCGCGGGTCACGTGGAACAGGCTCCAGGCGCGGGCTAGCGAGGGCGGAAAGGAGGTACGATGGACCCGAGATTCGTCGATCTTGATGCGTTCCGGGTGATGGGGGTTCAGGTGCACGCCATGCCCGACGAGGTGGACTTCGCGGCGTTCTGGGAGGAGCAGTTCACGCCGCATCTCGACGCCCTCCAGGCTCTGAGCACGGATCAGGCTTGCTACGGGGTCTGGTTCCCTCACCGTGAGGACGGTATCCCGGACTACCTGGCAGGGATGGCGGTGCCGGAGGGGAGCCCTGTGGTGGAGGGATTGGTGGTCCGGTGGGTACCGGCGTCGCGCTATGCTGTGTTTGATTGCTCCATAGAGGAGATCGGCCGGACCTACGGCTATGTCTACCACACGTGGCTGCCGGAGTCGGAGTACGAGTTCCCGGAGGGATGCGCTGACTTCGAGTACTATCCGCCGGCGGGAGTCGAGGAGGCGTCGCCCGCGGTCTACATCCCGATTCGTCTGAAGGCCTGAGCGGTGGCCGGAGGGGAGCCGGGTCGGGAGGTCGGCGGGTGGAACGTGGTCGGTGTGGCGTCTTCGGGATTCTTGGGGCCAGAGAGAGTCGGACCCGCTGAGGCCGCTGAACGGCAGGTTAGATGCATTGGGGCGGGGACCGACGGGAACGGCAGAAACGTTCACACCCTTGATCGTGGCGAACCGGCCAGAACAGCGCATTCGGTCTGTTGAAGCTTTGGTGCAGGCGAGGCCCACGTTGCCGACGATGACGGCCCCCCTCACCCTAACCCTCTCCCCCCGGGGGAGAAGGGACACTGCACGCGCGGGGCTAGCCGTCTATTCCCCATTACTCTCCCCGCGAGAGGAGAGGCGAATCTGCCCAGAACTCGGCTATTGGCTGGACGGTTGTTTGCCGGCTTGGTCATCGGCCTTCTTGTTGCTGCCCGGGTATTCGCGGTTCAGGTGCAACGCACCTAAACGGCAGGTGCAATGCACCGAGAGAGGGGGCGCGACGCACCTGGAGAT
>SKLM01000195.1 GCA_007123205.1 Thermoflexales bacterium | reverse complement strand
CCGCCACGATCCGGTCGATCTGAAGCCAGCCGAAGATGACGTGGAGGTCCGGCGCTCCCCGTACGAAACGATACTCTGCTTCTGCTAACTCGGTCCGCCGGAACCAACCGAAGAAGAGAAATAGGTCGCCAACATCCACTCCTGAGTTTCTAAGATGCGCCTGCGCAGTCCCGTCCTGTCCGAAGATCGGTCGCCAGCCAGGGCGCCGTCGGTACGCGGACTTCCTCAGATCGGGGTCAAGATGCGCACCGTCCCCGCCGCGGACGCGCCCTCTCGTCAGGTCCTCCACCATCGATCCGATAGGCCAACGGCCCGGAAAGAGCTCATCATAGGTGATGGGGCAGGTCGAAGAAGGGATCGGCAGCGATAGGAGTGTCCCGTCGGGGAGGATTGGACTCGGGGCCCCGCCATAGGACGAATCGAAGCCCTTCCGGCTCAGGATGATCTTCACCCTCACAGGGGTCCCATCGGGCCTTCAGCAGAGGAGCCCCTCCGGCCTCCCCGCCCGCCGCGCTGCCTTGGACGCAGCGGGGGCGGTCGGCCAGCAGCCGATCATCCAGCCAGGGAGGCGGCCTCGGCGGGCCCGGTCGGGGCACCGGATGTCAGGGCCGGGTTCGGCCGGCAAGGTCGGTCCGCTCCAGGACCCAGGGCCGGCGACCGTCGCGCTCCGGCAAGGTGATTCGCGTACCAACGCCGGCTCCGATCCGCCCGTGCCGTGATGTGCTGCTGAGTCAGTGTGGGATGGCCGCTAGTCGGGCATACACCGCTGGGTACCCCTGGATCCGGGCCCTCACTTGGCCGATCGATCCTCCGGGGACCCCGGCTTGCTTTCTGCCCTCCGGAAGGAGTAGCGTAAGAAGCCCGCCACGCTTCCCCCGCTCGCCATCCCCAGCAGATAGGCGCCGATCACCAGCGCAAACAGCGGCAGCTCAGCGCTCCACTGCAGGAACGAGACCGTCACCGTCCCCGTGTTCTGGCTGCTGAAGATTAGAACGACGACGACGAACAGAACCAAGAGCGCGATATAGACGTATCTCATCAGGCCCTCTCTTTGATAAGGTTGTGCTTACCAGGTCATGCGGCCTACCTGGTAGGTCCCGAGGTCGGCCCAGGCGGGAGCAGGCACTCAGCATCCCAGCTGTAGCTTCAGCTCGGCATCCTTTGCCCGTATTCGCACCGCATGCCACGCTACCGACGATCCTCCGGCAGGGACCTTTGTTTTCCAGTCGTCTTTTTTGAGGAACAAAGGTACCCCCTTCACCGCACGGGATGGCCGCCTCGCGGCCTGGGGCGGCAGCGCGAAATGGTTCAGGCCTTCCAGTCGGGGTACGGGTCTCCGGTACGGTCAAGATATCCTCTCATTCTCTTCCTGGGTGCTGGCCGGGCCCCCTCCTGGGGTTCACGCAGCCCAGTATATCACGCCGGAGCTGAATGGCAAATCGGGGCACTCGCGTTACCGTTTGGGAAATGGCGTTCACGTTTGGGATATTGGCATCACCAAGGGACGGCCCCCATGGCCTTAGGCAGTCCAAGCAGCTATAGGACGCGATCACCACGGCTGGTGTTCGGTGGGGAAGTTGACGAGGGTGGTCTGAGGTGCGGGTGCGGTTACGGATGTACCCTAATGACTATACGAAAGTCTAAAGGATGACAAGGAAAGCAGACCTCTGCTTGCTATGCCTTCAGCGGAACCCGCGATGTCGCCCCGCCGTCGTAGGTGGGGTGTGGTGGTCGAAGAAGTGCCGTGGGGTCAGCTGCCCACTGGCTACCCCAGTTTGGCGCCTCCTGGCACAAGGACTAAGTCGTATCAGTTTGCCAGGCGACCGGGAAGGCGTACGGCACCGAAACGCCTTCGGCAAGCGATAACCACCGCGACGGCGCGGCATCCCGCCGCTGCGACGTGTTGCCTGGGCAGGTAAAGGAGTAACCTGGTGCCGTGTATGCTCTGTTGCCGGTGATGGGCCAGGGTTGACTCCCGCGCTGCCCGCGATGCCTCCGCACTCTGGCACGCCCCCCTCACCTAACCTCTCCCCCACGGGGGCGAGGGATTCGTCGCGGCTGGTACCGCCGGGCTGGGCTCGACCTCGTCCCGCGGGCTCGACCGCAGACGGCAAGCTCATCGCTCGTCGCTGCCGCTGCCCGCGATGCCTCCCCACTCTGGCACACCCCCCTCACCTAACCTCTCCCCCACGGGGGAGAGGGATCTCTTGACGTTGCCACGCCACTCGGGTTAGCTCTACCCTACGGCCGCCCGATCCCTCCTGCTCAAAGCCCCATCGCTTCAGCGAACCGCCGCCGGAACTCGGTCGTCGTGGATAGCTCGAGATAGCCCGTGTTCCGCGCCAGGGTCTCCGCCTCTCGCCGTTTCTCCCGAGACAGCAGAGCCAGCTTCGCCCCTACCCCGGCGGCGTTCCCCACCTGCCGGAACCGCTCCGGCGGCAGATCGGGCAGCATCCCGATGGCGACGGCGCTCTCGACGTTGATGTAGGAGCCAAAGGCCCCGGCGATCACCACCTCGTCGATCCGCTCCTCCGAGAGCCCCTGGGCCTCGAGCAGCAGCTGGATCCCTGCTCGCATAGCCCCTTTGGCCAGCTGCAGCTCCCGCACATCCTTCTGGGTGATGGTAATGGCCGTGTCCAGACCGGATTCCTCCTCGCCGACCAGGACGAACTCGCGCTCGCCGTTCACCGCCCGCACCCCCGGCCCCTCCTGCATCCGGCCCGTCCTATCCACGATTCCCAAACGGCGGATCTCAGCCAGGGCGTCAAGAACGCCGGAACCGCACAGTCCCACCGGCGGCGCATCGCTGATCGTCTGATAGTGACACCGGTACCCGGCCTCGGCTTCGCTCAGCCGCAGGTACTCGATGGCGCCCCTGGCCGCCCGCATCCCGTACTCAATGTGCGCCCCCTCGAAAGCCGGGCCCGACGCGCACGACGTACTGGTGAGCCGGCCCTGGTTGGCCAGGCAGACCTCGGTGTTCGTGCCGATGTCGATGGCCAGCACCACGCCCCGGGCGCGCGCCGTCTCCGTCGCCAGCAGCATAGCCACGTGATCCGCGCCCACGTACCCCGCCACATTGGGCAGCAGGTAGACGCCCGCCCCGGGTGCCAGATCCAGCTGCGCATCGCGGGCCTTCACCTCAACCCCGTCTCGGACAGCGGGCACGTAGGGCGAGCGGATCAGCTGGCGCACGGGCAACCCCAGGAACAGATGGTGCATGGCCGTGTTGCCCACCACCACAGCCGACACGATCTCGTCCGGCGTCACCCCCACCGCCTCGCACAGGGAGGCCGCCAGCCCGTTGAGCGCCTCAGTCACCAGCTCCTGCATGCGCGCAGCGTCCTCCGGCGAGCGCTGGGCCCGGGTGGCGCGGCCGACGACATCCTCACCGTAGGCGATCTGCGGGTTCATGATGCCCTCGGTGGCCAGCGTCTCCCCACTTTCCAGGTCTACCAGGTAGCCCGCGATCTTCGTCGTCCCCAGATCCACCGCCAGCCCCAGCAGCGGGCCTGACGGCGCCCCCGCGTGAATCACCTCACCGTCCCGCAAGGCGACCCTCAGCCGCCAGTCCTGAGCGCGCAGCCGCGGGGACAACACCCGCAGCACATCGATGTCGATCCGCTCAGCGACCACCTCGTGCTGCACCCGCAGACCCTCCAACACGCGGGTCTCATCGTCCCGCAGGTCCTCCCCACCTTCTCCGCTCCCCAGCGACGGGGGCGCGAGCTCCAGCGTGACCTGCCGCACCAGCGGATCCAGCCGAACGGGTATCTCGTGACCTTCCACCTGCGTCCGTTGTGGCGTCGTCAACGACTCCGGCGGCACCAGCAGCCGGCAATCGCTCCGCAGGTACGCCTGGCAGGCCAGACGTCGGCCTTGAGCCAGCTGCTCCGCCGTCAGGTTTTTGCGCTCCCTGGACGTCACCTCCGAGAGCTCGCCCTCCAGCACCACCACCTGGCAGCGCCCGCAGGTGCCCACCCCGCCGCAGACGTTCACCAGGGTCACCCCCAGCTCCCGGGCGCACTCGATCAACGGCTCATCGGCCGGGCACTCCCCGCGCCGCCCTATCGGCTGAAAATCAACGACGTGTGAGTTCATCCCTGGCGTCCTCGTTGTGGCTCCCGCCTGTCCCAACCGTGCCGTCCCATCATCCCCCCGTCAGTCTGTCCGGGCTCGCGCAGCCTAGAAACGGGGAGCGAAGCCCACAAGCCGAGCCCCTTCCTCCATCGTGCTGCGGCCCTCATCTCTCCATTCCGAGAATACCCATGGTGCGCGTGGCGCACCACTCTGAATCGAAGAAAGCGCGCCGAGCCCGCGGGCCTGCGCCGCCGTGTCCCCTCTCCCCCGGGGGGGAGAGGGTTAGGGTGAGGGCGCGTCATCGTCAGCACTGTCGTCTTCGCATG
>SKLM01000345.1 GCA_007123205.1 Thermoflexales bacterium | reverse complement strand
TCGCCATCCGGCTTGCCGAAGACGCGTCGCGGGAGACGGGGGCCCTGGTCGCCCCGCCCCTATTCCTCGGGTGGAGTCCCCACCACATGGTGCTGCCGGGGACGATATCCATCGATGCTGAGGTCCTCTCGAATCTGGTGTTCCTGGAGATAGAGTCTCTCGCGCACCACGGGTTCGCGAGATGCACGATTGTTAACGGTCACCGGATCACCAACCTGTCCTGGCTGCAGATCGCGGCCCAGCGGGCGCAGAGCGAACTTGACCTCGAGCTCGCCCTG
This sequence comes from Thermoflexales bacterium, assembly GCA_007123205.1. GTDB lineage: Bacteria > Chloroflexota > Anaerolineae > B4-G1 > B4-G1 > SKLM01. The sequence goes on along the minus strand of SKLM01000345.1, from coordinate 4,148 downwards.
TTCGATCCGGCGTACATGTCGAGGGAGATTGTAGCGGAGTTAGGGTTTGGGCCCTTCGGGCATGCGGAGGAGATCGAGACGTCGCACATGCTGCACATTCACCCGGAGCTGGTGAATCTCGAGGAAGCGGTCGACGGTTCCTATGGGGACCGTCCCCTATACGACATTGACCCGAGATCGACGAAGGATACGCTGGCCTACCTCCCCAGTAGGCTGTCTGAGATGCAGGTCCTGGCGAGTAAGACGGGGGGAAGCAGCGGACATCCGACTCGGGCTCGGGCGGATCTGGGGCGGCAGCTGCACGAGCATCTTGTGCGACGCCTCATACAGGTCACAAGACAGCTAGAAGGGCTCGAGTGAGGCTTACAAGACGGAACAGACCAGGCCTGAGAGGGTGCTCAGGGCACCTCCCGGGTGCGTGACATCGCGCTTCGTGACAACGTGCTTGACCGTGGATAGGAGGATTCGTGAGTGAGATTGGCCGGAAGAAGATCGATCTGGACACGCCAACGCTGTGGGTAGATCTGGACAGGCTGGAGAGGAACATCGCCCACCTGGCTGCGCATTTCCGGGCGGCTGGCGTTCACTGGCGCCCGCACACTAAGGGGATCAAGGTGCCGGCCATCGCCCATAAGGCGCTGGCGGCCGGCGCCATTGGGGTGACGTGTGCCAAGCTGGGCGAGGCCGAGGTGATGGCCCAAGCCGGCATTCAGGACATCCTGGTGGCGAACCAGATCGTGGGTCCGCTGAAGGTCGGAAGGCTGGTCAACCTGCGCCGGAATGCCGATGTCAAGGTGGCGGTGGATAGTGAGACCAACGTGGCCGAGTTGGGCGCTGCCGCGCGCGCCAAAGGGGTGGAACTCGGAGTTCTGGTGGAGGTGGACACAGGGATGAAGCGGGCGGGTGTCAGCCCGGGGGATCCCGCGGTGGAGCTGTCGCAGGTGGTGCACGCCACCGAGGGCCTGCGCTACATGGGCCTGATGGCCTGGGAGGGACACACGGTGGCCATGGAGGATCCGGAGACGAAGCGGCGGGAGGTCGAACAAGCGGTGGGGCTGCTGACAGAGAGTGCCGACCGGTGCCGTGAGGTCGGGCTGCCCGTGACCATCGTCAGTTGTGGGGGCAGTGGGACGGCGTATCTGACGCCCCATCAGCCGGGCATCACCGAGGTCCAGGCCGGTGGGGGCACATTCTGCGACGTGACGTATAGGAAGTGGGGGATGAAAACCGAACCCTCGCTGTTCGTGCAGAGCATCGTCACCAGCCGCCCGGCGCCGGATCGAATCATCTTCGACGTCGGGTTCAAGTCGCTGCCCGCCTGGAAGTGGACGCCCGAGCCAGTCGGCCTTACCGGCGTAGAGCGCATCGCCATGTCGGCGGAACACGGGGTCCTGACGATGGAAGGACCGAACGATACCGTCGCGGTCGGCGACAGGTTCGATTTCGTAGTGGGCTACGGTGACGCGACGGTGTTCCTCTACGATCGACTCTACGGAGTCCGCGACGGCATTGTTGAGGTCGTGTGGCCTGTCCTGGGGTGGGGCCGGATTCAGTGACGGCGGGACACACGGCCTGCTCCGACCTGCATGGCGTATCTGAAAGTGAGGCTATGAAGATCACCGGCGTCGAGCCAGTGGTCCTTGGATTCGAGTTGACCGAACCAGTGCGCGTTAGCTTTGGCGAGATGGTGCACCGGTACGCGATACTGGTACGAATCGACACCGACGCAGGGATCAGCGGATGGGGTGAGAGCTGGTCTAACTTCCCGGCCTGGTCTCCACGCGAACGCGTCTACACCATCCGTGAGGGAATCGCCCCCCATCTCCTGGGTGAGGACCCGAGACAGGTGGGTTGGCTGCACGACAAACTCGGCCGTCGCCTGGCGGGAGTCGCCCGCCAGTGGGGTGCCGTGGGCCCCATATCCCAGGCGATCAGTGGGGTTGACATCGCGCTGTGGGATCTGCTCGGCAAGGAGACGGGTTTACCGCTCCACAAGCTCTGGGGCGGGGCCACCGACCTGGAGGTGCCTGTCTACGGCAGCGGCCTGGGTCCTGGTGCCGTACGGCCGCTTGTTACGCCTCTGCTCCGGAGCGGTGTCACAGCCTTCAAGCTAAAGGTTGGCTTCGGCGAGGAGGCCGACCAACGCAATCTGATGGAGGTGCGAGAGCAGATTGGCCCTGATGGTATTCTGCTAACTGACGCCAATCAGGCCTGGGATCTAACCACCGCCCTCCGTATGGCGGCACTGTTGGCCGAGTTCGACACGTACTGGTTGGAGGAGCCGATTCCTGCCGATCAGCTCGCGGAGATGGCGCGCCTGCGCGCCCAAGTCCCCTTCCGGATCGCTGGCGGCGAGAACGTGTATGGATGTGAGGGCTTTCGTCGTCTGCTGGACGCGGGGGCGGTCGACATCATCCAGCCGGACATCTGCAAGACCGGCGGGCTGACAGAGACCCGTACGATATGCTCGATGGCTGCGGCAAGGGGCGTCCCATACGCCCCCCATTACTTCGGCAGTGCTATTGGATTGATAGCCTCGCTCCATCTATTCGCTGCCACACCAGGGGGATGGATGATGGAGCTCGATGCCAATCCCAATCCCCTCCGTGAGGAATTGGGAGGGGATGCCGTTGCCCCTAAGAACGGGTGCCTGCCGGTTCCCACGGGGCCGGGTCTTGGGCTTGTGCCTGATCAACGGATCATCGAACGGTACCAGCTGCAGATAGGGCGCTAGCAGGTGAAGGATGAGAGGCTTTCGAGGGCAGGGAGGTGGTGTATGAGTTCCCGGGTGGCTATCGTGACGGGTGCTGCCAGCGGCATCGGCCAGGCCGTTGCCGGGGCGCTGGCCGATCGTGGTGACGAGGTGATTGTGGCGGACGTCAAGAGTGAGGAGGGGCGGGGCGTGGCGGCGCAGATAGGCGGGCGCTTCGTGGAGGCAGATCTCTCCGAACGCGGTGAGTGCCGCCGCCTTGTTGACGAGGCTCTGGCATGGCACGGCCGCATCGACATTCTGATCAACAACGCCGGGTTCCAGCACATCGATCCCATCGAGGACTTCCCGGAGGACACCTGGGACCGGATGCTGGCCACGATGCTCTCGGCGCCCTTTCTGCTGACGAAGTACGTGTGGCCGGCGATGAAGGCTCAAGGATGGGGGCGCGTGGTCAACATGTCCTCCATTCACGGGCTGGTGGCTTCGCCCTTCAAGGCTGCCTACGTGTCGGCGAAGCACGGCTTGATCGGCCTGACCCGTACCACAGCGCTGGAGGGGGGGGCTCACGGGATCACAGTCAATGCCATCTGCCCCGCGTACGTGCGCACGCCGCTGGTGGAGCATCAGATCGCCGATCAATCGCGCACCCGCGGGCTGGCGGAGGCGGAGGTGATCCAGGACGTCATGCTGGAGACGGCGGCCGTGAAGAGGCTGATCGAACCGGAGGAGGTGGCTGAGCTGGTACTCTACTTGTGCTCCGACGCCGCCGGGGCCATCACAGGATCGGCTCTGACCATCGACCTCGGATGGACGGCGCGGTGAAGGGCCCAGCCCTTGAGATTACGCCACACGAAGACCGCGCGCAGACTACTGATGCGGAGTCTGTGCGGGCGATCTTGGACAGGGGGCGTGTATCCCCTGATTTCGTCGAGGGAGTGCAGTACATGGAGGTCTGTGAGGCTGTCGCCTGTTCAGCCGCGACGGGGCAAGCCGTTCCGCTTCCGCTGGCTGAGCCGGTGCTGGAAGCCGGAGGACAGTTCCTGGAGGAAGGAACTGCGTAGATACGGAATCCACTGGAGTCCGATGAGAGATCAAACTAGGAGATAAGTCAGATGAACGTTCAAGAGGCCAAGCAGCTCTTCCGCGGCCCCATGGTCTCAGTGGCCACACCGCTGACGCCCGATTTCGAGCTGGATCTGGATGCCCTGACCAGCAACATCCGATTCATGGTTGAGAAGGGCATAAGGGCCAGTCAAGGGGTCCTGCTGGTTGCCGCGGCCGGGGGCGAGTTCCCGATGCTCACTATGGAGGAACGGAAGCAGGTCATCAAGGCCAGTGTGGAAGCCGCGGCTGGCGAGGTGCCGGTTGCTGCGAGCATCCAGTTCGACGGGATGCGCGAGGTCGTCGAACTGGCGCGCTACGCGCACGATGTCGG
>SKLM01000084.1 GCA_007123205.1 Thermoflexales bacterium | reverse complement strand
GATTCCACCCCGCTGGCCACGTCGACGCCCCAGGGACCAACGGCATCCACCGCCTGGGCCACGTTATCGGGCGTCAGACCGCCGGCCAGTAGGATCGGCCCGTACGCCTTGGCCCCCGCGGCCAGCGTCCAGTCGAACGTCTGCCCCGTGCCGCCGTGTCGATCCGGGACGTAGGTCTCAAGTAGATACGCCGTCGGCCGATAGTGGCCCATGGTCTCCAGAGAACCCTCGTCGCGAACCCGCACCACCTTGAAGACGTCCAGTCCGTCCTCGCGCAAGGCGTCCACCTCCTCAGGCGGCTCCTCCCCGTGGAGTTGGACAGCGTCCAGATGGCAGGCGCGCGCGATCCGTCGCACGACTTCGATGTCCTCGTCGACGAAGACACCCACCGCCGGGAACCGGGCACCCATCCCCCGCACCTGCTCAACGATGCGGCACCCCTGCTCCGCCGTCACCGAGCGGCTGCTGGGGGAATAGAAGATGAGACCTAGCATGTCTGCCCCGGCCTCAAGGGCCATAGCGGCGTCCATCCAGCTGGTGATCCCGCAGATCTTGACCTGAGTCATGCTCCTCCTCCTGCCGTCAAGTCGCGAACACGCGCCCCCGGGTCCGGAGCGGTGACGAGGGCCTCGCCGACCAGCACAGCATCGGCCCCCATCTGCGCCAGCCGCCCAACGTCTGCCGCGCTGCGCACGCCGCTTTCGGCGACGGCGACGACATCGTCTGGCACCAGCGCGCGCAGGCGGCCGAAGGTCTCCAAATCTACACTGAAGTCCCGCAAGTCCCGGTTGTTGATGCCCACGACGCGCGGTTTGAGGGGGAGAACGCGTTCCAGCTCCTCCTCGTCGTGTACCTCGACCAGGGCTGCCATGCCCAACTCCCGGACCAGGCTCAGCAGCTCGCCCAGCACCCCGTCGCCGAGCACAGCGGCGATGAGGAGCACGGCGTCGGCCCCGAACGCGCGGGCCTCATACACCTGATAGGGCTCGAAGATGAAGTCCTTGCGCAGCAGGGGGATATCGACGTCGAGCCCGTGACGGATCTCGGCGAGGTCATCCATGCTCCCCCCGAAAAAATGGCACTCCGTCACCACGGAGATAGCCGCGGCGCCGTTCGCGGCGTACGTCCGGGCCAGGTGCAAGGGGCGGTAATCCGGGCAGAGAAGCCCCTTCGACGGGGAGGCGCGTTTCGCCTCCGCGATCAGGGCCACGCCGTCGCGCCGCAGGGGGGCGACGAAGTCCAGGGGATCAGGGAGACCGCCGGCCATAGCCTCCAGCTGACGGAACGACACCGAGTCCCGACGCCGTGCCAGATGGCGCCGCTGATGCGCCATAATCTCATCCAGAATCACAGCGCGCTCCCTCCGTTGTTCGTGAACGCCACCAGCTCATCGACCTTCGCTCGCGCCGCCCCGGAATCGATGCTGTCAGCTGCCAGATCCAGCCCTTGGCGCAGGTCGTCGGCGAGGCCGCCGGTGGCCAGGGCAGCCGACGCGTTAAGCAGCACCACGTCCCGCCGGGGACCGCGCTCTCCGTGGAGGATCCGGGTGGCGATCGCCGCATTTGCCTGGACCGTTCCACCCTTGAGGTCGGATAGGGTAGCTCGGCCCAGGCCCAGATCTTGCGGATCGAGGCAGAAGGTCTCCACCGCGCCGCCCCGCAGCCGCGTAACCCGGTTGGGACCGATGGTGGAGAGTTCATCGAGACCACCGGCACCGTGGACGACGAAGGCACCGTGACTGCCCAGCGCCCCCAACACGCGCGCCATCAACTCCGTCAGGGACCCGTCGTAGACGCCCAGCACCTGGGCCTGGGCACCGGCTGGGTTCGTGAGCGGGCCCAGGATGTTGAAGACAGTGCGCACGCCCATCTCCCGGCGCGGTCCGACGGCGTGCTTCATCGCCGGGTGGAGACGGGGTGCATACAGGAAGCCGATTCCCACCTCGTCGATGCACGCCGCGACACCCCTCGGCGAAAGATCGAGGTTGACGCCCAGAGCCTCCAGCACGTCAGCGCTGCCGCACTTGCTGGAGACGGACCGATTTCCGTGCTTCGCGACCGGGAGTCCCGCCGCGGCCACGACGAAGGCGGCCACCGTTGAGATGTTGAAAGTGCCCGCACCGTCGCCGCCGGTACCGCACGTGTCGATCACAAAGGACCGTCGCGGCACCACGGAGACGGCGTTGCTGCGCATCGCGCGGGCGAACCCGGTCACTTCCTCCACGGTCTCGCCCTTCGATCGCAGGGCGATGAGAAAGCCACCGATCTGGGCTGGTGTGGCCTCCCCGTGCATGATCTGCTCCATCACAGCCTCAGCCTCGGCCGCCGTCAGATCCCTCCCGTCCAGGACAACCCCAATAGCTTGCTTGATCTCCACGCTTACCTCCTTGAGCTCGTCGTCTCCGGTCCGCCCGCAGCGGCAGAAACGGCTGCCGGACCTGCGGGACGTCTCCGACCCTCTCGGATATCCAGGAAATTGGCCAGCACGTGCTTCCCCTCGGGAGTTAGAATCGACTCCGGGTGGAACTGCACACCGAAGATGGGAAGCTCCCGGTGGCGGAGGCCCATCAACTCGCCCTCCGCAGTGAAAGCCGTGCGCATCAGACACTCCGGCAGCGGTTCGTCCACGATGAGGGAGTGATATCGGGTGGCCTCGAAGGGCAACGGCAGGCCAGCGAACACACCGGCTCCATCGTGGTGAATCGTGGACGTCTTACCGTGCATCAGGCGCGGCGCCCGGACAACCCTCCCGCCGAACACCTGGCCGATGCACTGGTGCCCCAGACACACCCCGAGAATCGGCAAGCGCGAACCCATCCCTTCGATGACCTGCCGCGAGATGCCGGCGTCATCCGGAGTGCCCGGCCCCGGCGAGATGACGATGTGAGTGGGGCTCAGTGTTTCCAGCTCCTCCAGAGACACCCCGTCGTTCCGGAAAACTACCACCTCAGCCCCCAGCTCTCCCAGGTACTGCACCAGATTGTACGTGAAGCTGTCGTAGTTATCGATGACTGCGATCATTGTCTACACCTCCTTGTCCGTCTGCTCGGCCACAGTGATGGCCTCCAAGAGAGCCTGCGCCTTGCTCAGCGTCTCGTGGTATTCCCGTGTCGGATCCGAGTCCGCCACGATCCCCGCCCCCGCTTGCACGTGTGCCATCTCCCCCTGCATCACGATGGTCCGAATGGTGATGCAGGTGTCCGCGTTCCCAGAGTAGCCGAAATACCCCACTGCCCCCGCGTAGGGGCCGCGCTGCTCCTGCTCCAACTCAGCGATGATCTCCATGGCCCGTATCTTCGGGGCACCGGAGACAGTCCCCGCCGGGAAGGCGGCCGCTGTCAGGTCGAACGCGTCCAGGCCTGGCTCCAGCTCGCCCTCGACAGCGGATACGATGTGCATCACGTGAGAATACCGCTCGATGACCATCTGCTCTGGTACGTGCACCGTCCCGTAGCGGCACACGCGGCCCAGATCGTTGCGGCCCAGGTCGACCAGCATCACGTGCTCGGCGCGCTCCTTTGGATCCGCCAGCAGTTCTTCGGCCAGGGCCTCATCCCTGACCGGGTCCGCGCTGCGGGGTCGGGTGCCCGCGATGGGCCGCAGTTCTGCGCGTCCTCCCTCCAGCCGTACCAGAATCTCCGGCGACGACCCGATCAGATGCAGGTCCCCCGGCAGGCTGAGGTAGAACATGTAGGGCGAGGGGTTCATCATGCGCAGCGCCCGGTAGATGGCGAAGGGCTGGGCCTGCGTCCGTCGCGAGAGACGCTGCGAGAGCACACACTGCAGGATGTCGCCGGCCGCGATCTGCTCCTTCACCCGGCCGACAGCCGCCTCGAATCGACGCTGCTCGAAGTTGGATTCCCAGGTCCCGTCGGAACCGTTGGACCGGTCCGAAGTCACCCGCTGGTGGGTGACCGGCCGGTTGAGGCGGGAGACGACAGCCTCGATCCGCGCCACCGCGCTCTCATAAGCCGTCTCCGGGTCACCCAGGACGTGGGCATTCGCCACCACCAATAGTCGACGTTTCACATGGTCGAAGATGACGACGGTGTCCGCCAGGAGAAACACGGCATCGGGCAGGCCCAGGCCCGGCCGCGGAGCCGTCGGCATACGGTCACAGAATCGGGCCGTCTCGTACCCCAGATATCCCACCAGTCCGCCGAAGAAACGTGGTAGACCGTCCGCGGGGACCGGCCGGTAGCGCCCCAGGATGCTCCGCGCCGCCTCCAGCGGGTTTCCGGCAGCGTTCAACAGCCGTGTGCGACCGTTCTCGTGGAGCGTCAGGCTACCCTCGCTGGCCGTGAGGATGCCGGACGGCTGCACACCGACGAAGGAGTATCGCCCGACGTGTTCTCCCTTGGCCACGCTCTCAAGAAGAAAGGCAGGACCCTGACTGCCACGCCTTCCCCCGCTCAGTTTGAGATACACCGAGACCGGTGTCTCCAGGTCAGCGGGCAGCTCACGCCAGACGGGAACGAGATTCCCCTGACCGGCCAGGATCTCCATCTCG
>SKLM01000040.1 GCA_007123205.1 Thermoflexales bacterium | reverse complement strand
GGTGAGCCGGGTTATGCGGCGTGCTACAGCGGCGACCGGCAGCAGCGGGACGGGGCGTACCACCAGGGGACCGTCTGGGGCTGGCTGATTGGCCCGTTCGTCACCGCACACCTCCGTGTCTACAAGGATCCTGAACGAGCCGGGTCGTTTCTGGAACCCTTTGCTCACCACCTGAGCGACCACGGCATCGGCAGCATCAGTGAGATCTTCGATGGCGACCCGCCTTTCACGCCCCGGGGCTGCGCCGCCCAGGCGTGGAGCGTGGCCGAGGTGTTGAGGGCCTTGGAATTGGTGGAGCGGGCGCTGGCTGACAACACGGGTGGTCAGATCGACGAGGAGTAGCGCGAGCTTGCTCCAACGGAATTCCAACTTCTTCCAACGGAAGTCAAAACCAGTACCAACTATTCCCGTACTCTGTGTTAGTGGACCTGTGATACACTGAGCAAGCGTCTCAGCGAGGTTACTCTGCCGCCCAGTAGTCAACGGCACGTAGCGCACCGGAGGTGCCAGCTCACCGTCAGGCGAGCAGGCCCCGGAGCTACCAGGGCGAGCAAGCGTGTCTGTGGATACGCCGTTGGCCAGGGGTCGCGGAGGGATGGGTCTGCGTGGTGTGCGGCCTGTGCGGCCTGTGCGTCCGAGCCAGGCACCGGAGGGAGAGAAGATGAGGGACTGTGCTTGGATCACCACGATAGCTGACGGTGACGCGAGCGGCGAGTTGGCTCAGGCCTACGCCGAGTGCGCTGACGCCAGCACGGGGCGTGTTGCGCACATCATGAAGGTGCACAGTCTGAGCCCACAGGCCATGGTGGCACACCGTGCTCTCTACCGGACGCTTATGTTCGGTCCGTCGCCTCTGCGCCGGTATCAGCGCGAGATGATCGGTGTAGTGGTGGCGACGTTGATGGATTGTCACTACTGAGTGACGCACCACGGAGAGTCTCTCCGCCGCCTGATCAAGGATGCGGAGTTGGTCGTCCAACTCCGGCAGGATTTCACCCAGGCTTTCCTGGGGGAGGCGGACCGGACCATGCTTGATTACGTGGCCAAGCTAGCGGAGACGCCCCCGGCAGTGACCGAGGCGGACGCCGACGCCCTGCGGCAGGTCGGATTCTCCGACCGAGCGATCCTCGATGTGGTGCAGATCACGGCGTATTTTGCCTTCGTGACTCGTCTGGCGGAGGGACTGGGGGTGAGGCTGGAGGACGATTGGCCGTTCCAGGAAGGCTCCGCTTGTGAGGCTTCGTCGAGTGGAGCGGAGTGAGGCGGCGAGTAGGGGGAGAGCCCCGGCCGAAGCTAAGCCATCGACGTGGCATGGGTGGGCGAACTGGATTCAGGCGGAACGTGACCGTCGGCGGAGGACGAGCGACAAGAAAAGGGGATACCAGGATGACGAAACTGCATCAGCTCGCGGAGCTTGGGCAGGCGATCTGGCTTGATTACATCCGCCGGTCGTTCATCAAGGACGGGGATCTACAGGATCTCGTCGACGATGGCCTGCGGGGGTTGACGTCGAATCCTTCCATCTTCGACAAGGCCATCTCCGGAAGCGACGATTACGATGACGACTTGTTGCGCCTGAGTGGGAGAGGGAAGTCGCCTCAAGGGATCTACGAAGCGCTAGCCATCAGAGATATTCAGTTGGCGGCTGATGTCCTGCGTCCGGTCTACAATGAGACGGATGGCGACGATGGGTACGTCAGTCTAGAGGTCAGTCCCCAGCTGGCGCACGACGCCGAGGGAACCATCCAGGAGGCGCGGCGTCTCTTCCAGGCCGTTGGCCGGCCCAATGTGATGATCAAGGTGCCGGCCACTGTGGAGGGGGTGGGCGCGGTGGAGACTCTCGTCAGTGAGGGCATAAATGTAAATGCCACCCTGATGTTCTCCCTCGATCAGTACGACGCCGTGTCCGGAGCATACATCTCGGGGCTGGAGAGACTGGAGGCCGAGGGCGGCGACCTGAGCGCCGTGGCATCCGTAGCATCGTTCTTCGTCAGTCGGATGGATGCTAAAGTTGATCGACTTTTGGACGGCATAGGTACTCCGCCGGCTGAGGCACTCAAAGGAACCGCGGGCATCGCCAATGCGAAGATGGCCTATCAGCGGTTCAAGACCACCTTCAGTGGCGAGCGTTGGGAGCGCCTGGCGGACGGGGGGGCGCGTCTTCAGCGGGTCCTCTGGGCCAGCACCAGCACCAAGAATCCGGCTTACTCCGATACGCTCTATCCGGACAATCTCATTGGCCCGCACACGGTCAACACGCTCCCCCTCTCCACGCTGAAGGCCTTTCGGGATCACGGGACCATCGCTCTCACGCTGGAGACGGAGCTAGTGGCCGAACAGGCCCGCCTGGAGAAGCTGGGAAGCCTCGGGATCGACCTCGACCGCGTCACCGATGAGCTGTTGACGGAGGGCGTCGAGAAGTTCGCCCGACCGTTCTCGGATCTGATGGACAGCATCGCCCGGAAGGTAGAGGAGCTCGAATCCGAGCCCCTCCGGATGGAGGCCCGCTTGGGCAGACACGAAAGCACGGTGAGCCGGGCCCTGGAGGAGATGAGCGAGCAGGACATTATGGGACGGATCTGGCGCCACGATCACACGGTGTGGAAGCCCGACCCCGAGCAGATCGTCAACCGGCTCGGCTGGCTACACATCGGGTGGACGATGAAGGAGGCCCTACCGCGCCTGAATGCGCTGGTGGACGAGGTGCTCAGCGACGGTTACACGCATGCGCTTCTCCTCGGCATGGGAGGGTCCAGCCGCGCTCCCGACGTTTTTCGCCGGACGTTAGGCGTTCGGCAGGGGTTCTTGGATCTTTCCGTGCTTGATAGCACCGATCCGGGGGCGGTACTTGCGCATCTCGAGGGGCTTGACCCGAAGCGGACGCTCTTCATCGTCGCCAGCAAGTCCGGGACGACCGTGGAAACCCTCTCCTTCTTTCGCTTCTTCTACAATCGCGTCCTACAGACGGTGGGCCGGGAACGGGCCGGGGAGCACTTCCTGGCGATAACGGATCCCGGCAGCCCCCTGGCCGATGTGTCCCGGCAGTGCGGCTTCCGAGGGCTATTCGAGAACGACCCGGCTATTGGAGGGCGCTACTCGGCCCTTTCCTACTTCGGGCTGGTGCCGGCGGCGCTGGCGGGGATGGACGTCGAGAGGCTTCTGGACAGCGCGCTGACCATGGCTGGCGGATGCGACGGGTCGGTCGAAGTGAAGGATAGCCTATGCGCCCGGTTAGGCGTGGTGCTGGCCGAGCTCGCGAACGCCGGGCGCGACAAGGCTACCTTTGCCATCTCTCCCGGGCTGGCCAGCTTCGGCGACTGGGTTGAGCAGTTGCTCGCGGAGAGCACGGGCAAGTCCGGCACGGGTATCCTCCCGGTGGTCGGAGAACCTTTGGGTCCACCCGATCTCTATGCGGGAGACCGCCAGTTCATCTATCTACGACTCGCCGGCGACCAGGCTCATGAAGAGCCGGTGGCAGAGCTGGAGGCGGCCGCTCATCCGGTCATTCGACTGAACCTGGGTGACCCGTACGACGTCGGCGAGCAGCTTTTCCTCTGGGAGATGGCGGTTGCTGTGGCCGGTCATCGCCTGGGGATCCACCCCTTCAACCAGCCCAACGTGGAGTCGGCCAAGCTGCAGGGCCGGCGCCTGATGAAGCGCTACCGCGAAGAGGGTGAGTTTCCTCGGGGTGAGTCATTCCCACCAGATGCTGAGCTCCTGCACGATTTTGTGAGCCGGGCCCCGGCTGGGGGGAGTCCGTCGCCGCACTCCGATCGGAGCTATATCGCGTTGCAGGCCTACGTCCCCCCCACGGCGCGCACCGATGCGGCTCTTCTAGCGCTTCGTACGGCGCTTCGCGATCGTTATTGGTTGGCGACGACCGTCGGATATGGACCGAGTTTCCTTCACTCCACTGGTCAGCTTTACAAGGGGGATGCGGGAAACGGCCTGTTCGTCCAGCTCACGGCCGACCCGGTGCGCGATGTCGGCATCCCCGATGAGATCGGGTCCGATGCGTCGGGCATCACATTCGGGCTGTTGGAGAAAGCCCAGGCCCTGGGAGACTGGCAGGCGATGCAGGAGGCCGGGCGCCGCGTGATCGGTTTTCATCTGGGCATGGACGTGATCGGGGGTCTGAAACGGCTCGCGGAGGAGGTGTAGCGGGCTCGGTGAGAGCAGGACTGACCAAGCTAGCAGCGGCGCGTCGACCTGGACGAGGCTGTGTGGGGTTCGGAGGAGTGAGATCCCTGGATTCGAGATGGTGTTGCGCAACGTCGGCAGCTTGAGGTGATTCGGTGCCTACGGGCTGGGTTCCAGGCCTGCCCGGACGCCGCACACCGACGGCAGCTGATGGCAGCCCGGTATGCGGCTGCCCAGGGGCGGGGGTGGACGCCGGTGGCAGCCCTCGAGGCCGGGGGAGGGATCTAGATGGAGATCGAACGACTGAAACGGGCGGCTGGTGAGCGCGCTGTCGAGTTTGTGGAATCGGGGATGATCGTGGGTCTGGGACACGGCAGTACGGCCATCCACGCCCTGCGCCGCATCGCTCAGCGGCTGGAGGACCAGGAGCTTCGTAACGTCCTGGGTATACCAACCTCGACCCGGGTGGAGGCAGACGCGCGGAGTCTCGGAATACCGCTGACCACGCTGAACGAACACCCGGTGATCGATGTGACCATCGATGGCGCCGACGAGGTCGACGGGGCGCTGAATCTGATCAAGGGCGGAGGAGGAGCCCTCCTGCGTGAGAAGATCGTGGCCCAGGCGACGCGCCGGCAGATCATCGTCGTCGACGAGACCAAGCTCTCTCCAACTCTCGGTATCCGCTGGCCGCTGCCGGTGGAGGTCGCCTCCTTTGGTCGGGTCTCCCAGGAGAGGTTCCTTGAGTCGCTTGGGGCGTGCGTTACCCTCCGCATGGGTGCGGATGGGTCTGCTTTCAGGACCGATCAGGGGAACGAGATTCTGGATTGCGATTTCGGCGCCATATCTAATGCAGAGCAGCTGGCTGCCCGTCTTGACGGGCGGGCGGGGATCATAGACCACGGTCTGTTCCTCGGTCTGGTGTCCGACGTCATCGTCGGCACCGCTGAGGGCACTCGACATTTGGAGCGCCACGACGTCTAAAGGAGATTTCAATGGTTTCTATCGAGGCCTCGATTCTGTCGGCCGATTTCGCGCGTCTCGGCGAGCAGGCCCAGGAGGCCCAGGCGGCTGGGGTCGATGCGATCCAGATCGACGTGATGGACGGACGCTTCGTCCCGAATATCACCTTTGGACCCGGCGTCGTGCGGGCCCTCCGTCCGCTGGTCGACCTCCCCCTGGACGTTCACCTGATGATCGTCGAGCCCGAGCGCCATCTGGAGGGCTTCGCAGCCGCGGGGGCCGATCGTCTGATTGTCCACCAGGAGGCGACACCGCACCTACACCGCGTGCTCCAGTCGATCCGGGAGCTCGATGTTGAGGCTGGGGTCAGTCTCAACCCGGCGACGCCGCTCGCCCTTCTGGAGGAGGTGCTCGATCTGACTGATATGGTACAGGTGATGACCGTCAACCCCGGATGGGGTGGACAGGCCTTCCTGGATGGGCAGCTGGACAAGATCCGTCGGCTGAAGGCCATCCTGAAAGAACGCGGTCGGGATGTGGTGATTGGCGTGGACGGGGGGATCGATCCCATCACGGCTCCCCTGGTCGTTGAGGCTGGCGCTACCGTGCTGGTGTCGGGATCGAGCCTATACAATGACCGGGCCTCGGTGCGGGAGAATCTGGACGCCCTGCGGGCGAGCTTGGCACACCGGTAGGGCGCGAGTCACGACGGGCTGCGGGACGGCCCTCACGGCGTTATGGTGGGGGGGGGCGTGCCGCCGATGCACCGGGCCAGACGCATCGATTTCTGCGATTAACGGGGACGACGGGGTGTGGTGTAGTGGCACGGGAAGCACTGAGGAGAGCTGGCGATGACCGCCGAAGCGCACGATCACGTCCTACGGATCGATCTGCTCGGGAGGTTCCGGGTTACCTACGGGCCCGAGTTGCTTGCCACTGTTGAAGGGCCTCGCCTCCGCGCGCTGCTCGCTTACCTGCTGGTGCATCGTGATGCACCTACATCGCGCCATCGATTGGCCTTTCTGTTCTGGCCCGATTCCCCGGAGGGACAGGCTCTGACCAATCTCCGCAATCTCCTGTTTCGGCTCCGGCACAGCCTGCCCGAATCACAACGCTTCGTGGATATCGACCGTCGCACCCTGCTGTGGCGGGCGGATGCTCCGTGCGAGTGCGACCTGGTAGACTTCGAGGAGGCGCTCCACCGGGTGGAACTCACCGCGGACGGCGACGCGGTGCGTGAGACGTTGGAGGAAGCGGTCTCTCTATATGGGGGCGATCTTCTGCCCGGATCCTACGAAGACTGGATCGTTCCTGAGCGCCAGCGACTTCGGCACGCGTTTCAGCGTGCTCTCGAGCAGTTGATCGAGATGTTGGAGGATCAGCAGGACTACCGGGGCGCCATCGATCGTGCTCGGCGGCTGGTGCGCCACGATCCGCTCCGTGAGGCATCCTATCGCCGGCTTATGCGGCTCTATGCCCTGATCGGCGACCGGGCCAGGGCGCTGCGCACGTATCATCGTTGCGCCACTGTTCTGGAGCGGGAGCTGGACGTGGAGCCGGGCCCGGCTACCCGCGGTCTGTACGAGCGGTTGCTGACCGCGAACCAGATCCCCCTGAACTCCCGCACGGAGCCTGAAGACCGCGGCGGAACCTCGCGGCTCGTGGGGAGAGAGGACGCGTGGACCCGACTGAGGGCTGCCTGGCGCAAGGCGAGGGGCGGACGTCCGCACATGGCGCTAATCTCAGGCGAGCCGGGGATCGGTAAGACGAGACTGGCCGAGGAGCTGATCCAATGGGCGGGCCGCCTGGGGTTCTCCGCTGCCTCCGCGCGCTGCTACGGCGTCGAGGGAGAGCTGTCATATGCCCCCGTGGCGGCCTGGATCCGCTCCCGACCACTGCCGCCGATGGATCCGATGTGGCGGATCGAGATCGCTCGCATCGTGCCGGAAGTGCTCGCCGAGGACCTCGAGTTGCCGGGTCCCGGGCCCGTGTCCGAACCCTGGCAGCGCCGCAGGTTTTTCGAGGCGTTGGCGCGGGTCGTTCTGGCAACGGATCAACCGATGCTCCTCCTTATCGACGCTCTCGAATGGTGCGATCGGGGGACCGTCGAGTGGCTCCACTACTTGCTTCGCTACGATCCGCGAGCGCGATTGCTTCTGGTCGGCACCTACCGCCCCGATCAGGTTCGCGAGGACCACGCGCTGTCAGCGTTGGCTGGTGTGTTGCGGCGCGATGAGCAGGTGACGGAGATCGAACTGGGGCCGTTGAGCAGAGATGAGACGGCGACTCTCGCAGAAAACATCGCTGGACGGGAGTTGGACCCCGATGTGGCCAAGTGCCTGTTTCGGGAGACCGAGGGCAACCCGCTGTTCATCGTGGAGACAGCGCGGGGGGGACTCCCCCAATCGACCCGCAAGCTTCCCTCCGGCGCGCGGGTCTGCATGCCTCGTCCCCTTCCGTCACGGATCACGGATGCCCTGAGGGCGCGGATTGGGCAGCTTTCGCCGCTCTCCCGTTCTCTGGCTGAACTGGCCGCTGTCATCGGGCGCGAGTTCAGCTTCGACGTGCTGCGAGAAGCGAGTGACACCAGTGAGGACCGACTGGTTCGGGGGCTGGATGAGCTCTGGCACCATCGCATCATCCGCGAGCAGGGAGAGGATGGCTACGACTTCAGCCACGACAAGCTCCGTGAGGTGCTCGTGGATGAACTCAGCGAAGCCCGGCGGCACCTGCTTCACCGCCGGGTGGCCGATGCGTTGGAGCACGTCTACGCCGAGCACATCGACCCAGTGGCCGCGCGCATCGCGAGGCACTACGATCGCGCCGGCGAGTCCGAAGAGGCGATGGCTTTCTATCAACACGCTGCCGAGGTGGCGCGCCGAATGCAGGCCGAACAAGAGGCCACGAGGTGCCTGAGCCGGGCAGCGGCTCTGGCTGCCGGTGGAAGACCCCATGAACCCTGAGTGGTTGAGCCCGGTTCCCTTTTGGGGAATGATGTTCCTCCGCAACGCTGTAGCCGATCCCCCCTGATCGTCGCAGCAGGTGTCCGCAATCGTGATCGCGCGTCTGCGCGCCAGGTGGATATCGGCAATCCCCTGTCCGCGTCGTGCCAAAAGGATAGGTCCGGAACGCCAGACGAATCCGGCGGCGTTCGCATCTGCCCTCCCACAGCGAGATCCTGCGTCTAAGGGTTGCCGGACGTATGGTCCATACTATCAACTCCGGCTACAGCGAGAGAGCCTGGCCCCAGGAATCGGACAGACTCCCCAAGGGCCCGGTGGTAGTCTTGTGTTCCATCCCGTCTCCCGGGACTCAAGACCGACGATCAAGGCAACGCCGAGCTTGGGGGTGCAAAGTCGGCCTGGTTCAGGGATAGCGAGGGCAACACGCTGGCAATCAGCGAACTCAGCAGGTGACCGCGGTCGAGATGGGGGCTGCCGCCGCGTCCCCCAATCAGGGCGGTTGAGGACGCCCGGCATATCCGGCCCAGCCCAGCGTCCTCACCAGCCTACAGCTCGAAGAAGACTATGTAATGCTCGGTGACAGGGGGTTTGTCGTACGTCTCCGCCCACGTGTCAAGCGTCTGCTGGTACCATCCGCTGGCTTCCGTCGCTTTCATGTCAGCTTCGGACTCCCACAGGGTAATGAGGACTTGCTTACCACTGGTCCGGCTTGATCTCGTAAGTCGTCACTCTTGCATGCATGATTGACCTCCCTTATCGCACACCCAAATTTTGTGCGCCAACGAGGCGTCCAAGGATGCATCGCTACTCTCGACTTTCACGTTCGGCGAAGTGGGGCAAGCTAGGCCCGGTCAGGGAACCACGTCGCTCTGCCACCTTCCTCGTGCTCGTCATTGATCTACCAGACGGACCGCTTCCCGTTCGCTTGATCTCGCGTTTCATAGCACGATGCTCCAGGATGACGCGACGCGACACAGTGGTCGATGTCCAGCCCCCGAGAACCAGGGGGAGGGGCCGGATGCCCACGCCAGTCTCCGGGTGCAGATCGATGCTTGCCGCTCGCCGTGCGCCGCCACGTGGAAACGCCTCCAGGAGTCCCGCCCGGTCTTGGCCGGATGACCCGCGGCCCTGGGACCTGGGCCCGACGAGGCCTGGGGAGATCGATGGCCTCCACCCCGGGTGTTGGGGCGGCATGGTCCTGTTCGCGCAGGGCCCCAGACTGTCCCGTGACGCGGCCTGTGGTATAATCGAGTCCTCGGATGAGTTGGACGGCCGACCAGTCTGGCAACATCAATGACGTCTCTATGGGAGGATCCAATGGAAGAATGCGTGTTCAACGCCATTCGCAAGCGGCGGACCATCCGCCGTTACACGGACCAGGAGGTGACCGATGAGCAGATCGATACCCTTCTGGAGATGGCTATGTGTGCCCCGAACCGGCTGAACCGACAGCCGTGGCACTTCTTCGTCGTCTGCGACAAGGAGCTTCAGAAGACGCTGGCTGATCATCTCGGTCTGCACCCCTATCTTGAGACGGCCCCGGTGATGATCGCGGTCGGGGCCCGGCCCGAGCTTTCAACGACGTGGCAGATGGACATCAGCGCAGCGGTCCAGAACCTGCTGATTGCAGCCGCTGCCATGGGCCTTGGGACGGCGTGGGTCGGAGAACCCGACAGCGTGCTCTGGGAGGCGGCGGAGGAGATGCTGCACGATGCACTCCATATTCCTCTGCCGTTGGGGCTGCGTATCCCGACCCTGATCGCCGTTGGGCACCCGGCTGAGGAGCGCTCCGCGCATGGGCGGCACGACCGATTCGACCCGAACAAGGTCCATTATGGTCTGTGGGAGTCGAGGAAACTGGGGAACAGGGAGTGAGAAGCCCGGGGGACCCCCGGGCGCAGCCGCACGGAAGGGACGGATGGCCTGACGACTCGAGCAGACCGACGCATCTAATCCGATGGCCGGGAAGTTGGTCTGCGCTGCCGGGGACCGTGACGCGAACCTGGAGGCCGGGGGCTCATGCAGTAGAGAGCCGCTGGCCCAGTCGATAAGGGGGTGTGCTGTGTTGCGGACACCTAGAATGTCTGGTTGGTCAGAGGGTGCGGGCAGACTGCTGGTCGCATCGCTTCTCGCCAGTGTTGTACTGGTGAGCTGTGGTGGTTCGGGCTCCTCGGTGGACTTTTGGGTTGCCGACGAGGGGGCGCCAGCGACTGCGTCGGTGGAGGCGGCTGAGCGATTCGTCACCAAGGTGGCGGCTGCCGCGGAGAGCGCTGCGACCTCGGGTCAGTTCACCCTCACCATCACCGATGAGGAGGCGACGTCGGTTCTCAAGTACTACCCCGTCGTGCTTCAGCAGGGCGACGGACTGCTTGCAGGGGATCTGACGCAGCTTGACCACGCATGGGAGCTGGAAGGCTTGGACCCGGACGGATGGAGGGGGCTTACCCACTGGCTCGATCGGCTGCCCGCTCTCCGAGATCGCGGATCGTTCCTCGATTTGACCGTGGAAGACCCGGCAGTCGTCTTTCGGGATGACGGGCAGATGATCGTTCGTGGCAGGGCCCGATGGTTGTTTGCTGGGTTGCCGTTTCGGGTGGTTGTGGCGCCCCGGGTGTGGCAGGGGGAGGTGGTGCTCGACTTCGTCCAGGGCCAGGTAGGGTCATTGCCGGTGCCCCAGGTCGCCTTCGACTACCTGAGCCGGGGTCTCGCTCGGGCGCTGCTCGCCGGCCAGGAGTATGCCGAGATCACCGAGATTCAGGTCTCGGAGGGGGCTCTGGCTGTCAGCGGGCGCCGAGAGCGATAGCAGCGTTCCGAATCCACTTACCTCACGAGGACGCCTGCTTGGCTTTTTGATCACCGTTCAGCAGGCGCCGTCGTACGGCCGACAAGCGCCGGGTCGCCTCCTGCTCGGAGTGGGATGGCCGTCCTGCCCATCTTCGCATGGCCTCAGCGGGTCCGCGAGGGGTCCGTCCCCTGCAAAACCGGCGTGAAGGTAGACCCGCGGGGCTCAGAGGTTGGTCTCCTCGCGGTTTCCTTCGTGGGAGCAGATCACTGGAGGGAAGCTCGGCGGAAACGACGGCGCTGAACGAACTGCACAGCGCGCTGCGGCCAACTCGCCGAGGGCAGCGTCGAAAGGCCCGCGCGCGACCAGAGCCGGCGCGTGAGCCGATGGGTCTGGAGCGCTTCGCCGCAGTGGATTCGCACCACTGGTCTTTGGCGTGGGAACGGTGCATACGCGTCCCCCGTCGGGTGGGCCAGGACGCTGGCGGGCAGGGGTGCACCACAGTGGAGCAGAGTAGTTTCAGGGAGGGCAGGAGATGGAGCTGGGAGTCGTTGGTCTGGGAAGGATGGGTGCCAATATGGCGCGGAGGCTGTCCCGCGACGGGCACCGTGTGGTTGGTTACAACCGGGACGTTGAGGTGGCTTATGAGCTGGCCGAGGAGGAGGAGAACGTCGTGCCTGTGGAGTCTTTCCAGGCCCTTGCCGCAGAACTGGCTCCCTCCCGGGCAGCCTGGTCGATGGTTCCCGCCGGTGCTCCTACCGATCAGGTGGTGAGCTCATTGCTGGAGGTTCTAGAGCGGGACGATATCATCATCGACGGGGGCAATTCGAACTACAAGGACTCGTTGCAGCACGCTGAGATGGTCAGGGAGCGAGGACTCCACTTTTTAGACGTTGGCGTCAGCGGCGGTGTCTGGGGGCTGGAGGAAGGCTACGGGATGATGATCGGGGGCGAGGAGGAGACGGTCGATCAGCTGAGCCCGGTCTTCGAGACGCTTGCCCCCGGGCCGGACAGGGGGTGGGGGCGCGTGGGCCCCAATGGCGCGGGGCACTTCGTGAAGATGGTCCACAACGGCATCGAGTATGGGATGATGCAGGCCTACGCGGAAGGGTTCGAGATCATGAGGAGCAAGGACCCGTTCGATCTCGATCTGCACCACATCGCGGAGACGTGGCGCTTCGGGACCGTCATCCGGTCCTGGCTCCTGGATTTGACCGCCAGAGCTCTGGCGGATGATCCGGATCTGAGTGACATCAAGGGGTATGTCGAGGATTCGGGCGAGGGCCGCTGGACGGTCTTCGAGTCCGTCGACCTGGATGTACCAGCGCCGGTGATTACGCTCGCACTGCAGATGCGCCTGGCCAGTCGCCAGACCGAGAGCTACTCGGCCAAGTTGCTGGCTGCCCTGCGTAACGAGTTCGGAGGCCATGAGGTGAAGCGAGGCGGCTGAAGCCGGCTGTGGCGGTGGGCGGGTGTGTGACCCGCCCGGAGCAGGGGCGGGGGGGCTATTCGCTCCTGTGGAGAAGCTGGAACCGCTGGCGCCATGAGCGCGGCTGTTGATTTGGCCGTGGATCCTGGGAGGATGATTAATGAGTCCAATTAGTTCTTCGAAGCCTGCGACCGTTGTGATCTTCGGGGCGTCGGGTGACTTGACTCAGCGCAAGCTTGTGCCCGCCCTCCACACCCTTGCTTGCCGGCAGCTTCTGGCTCCGGAGACTCGCGTAGTTGGCGTGGCTCGCACCGAGTACTCGGATCAGGCATTTCGTGAGCATCTCTACGACGGTATCGCCCGACACTCCCGGGCCGAGTCGGGGCCGAACGCTGCCTGCGAGCTATGGTCGGAGTGGTCTAACAACTACACGTACATTACGGGCGAGCTTTCAGATCTGGAGACCTATCAGCGGCTGGGTGACCGGTTGGAGGCGTTCGACCGCGAGTTCGGTACCCGCGGCTGTGTCCTCTTCTACCTCGCCGTGCCGCCGGCAATCTACGCGATGATCATCGATCGGCTGGGGAGGGCAGATTTGGACCGCGGCGACGGTGGCTGGCATCGTGTCGTCGTCGAGAAGCCCTTCGGCAGGGACCTGGAGAGCGCAAGGGAGCTCAATAGCAAAATCCACGAGGTATTCGACGAGAGTCAGGTCTACCGCATTGACCACTATCTGGGCAAAGAGACGGTGCAGAACATCATGAGCTTGCGGTTCGCCAACGCCATCTTCGAGCCGCTCTGGAACCGGAACTATATCGATCACGTTCAGATCAGCGTGACGGAGGCGGAGGGGGTCGCCCATCGTGCGGCTTACTACGAGCAGGCCGGGGTGCTGCGGGACATGTTCCAAAATCATCTGATGCAGCTGTTGACCCTAACGACGCTGGAGCCACCGGTGGCGTTTGAAGCGGGGGTCCTGCGGGACGAGAAGGCCAAGGTGCTGAAAGCCGTTTCACCGGTGACGGAGAGTGTGCGGGGCCAGTACCGCCGCTACCGTGACGAGGAAGAGGTCGCTTCCGATTCGATGACGGCCACCTACGCGGCAGTCAAGCTGTGGATTGACAATTGGCGCTGGCGTGGCGTCCCCTTCTACCTGCGCTCGGGCAAGGGTCTGTCTCGCAAGTCGACGGAGATCGCCATCGAGTTCAAGGACGTACCGCATCTCATGTTCGACATCGATCCGGACAAGGATATGACGCCGAACGTTCTGTCCCTGTGCCTTCAGCCGAATGAGGGCATCCATCTCCAGTTTCAGGCGAAGGAGCCCGGGGCTGGGATGCATACCCGGCCTGTCGCCCTGGAGTTTCGCTATGCCGAGCATTTCGGAGCCGGTGCGCTGCCCGACGCATACGAGCGTCTGCTCCTCGATGCCCTCAAAGGTGATGCCTCTCTCTTCGCCCGCGCCGACGAGATCGAGCTCTCGTGGTCCATCATCGATCCGCTTCTCGATCGGTGGGAGAAGGGGGGCGAGCCCCCTCTGGCGTTCTACGAGTCGGGCACCCGGGGTCCGGCTGAGGCTGACAACTTGCTGGGCCGTGACGGGCGGGCCTGGCACGAACACTGCTAGGTCGGCGGCCAGCGACGGTGGCTGTGACGGACTTCTTGGTGTGCGCTGATGCCGATCATCTTGCCCTGGCGGCGGCGAATCTGTTCGTCAAGCTGGCCCGTGAGGCCATCGCCCAGCGCCAGCGATTCACTGTAGGCCTTGCCGGAGGCTCCACCCCGAGGCCCGCGTACTCCCTGCTGGCAGAAGAGCCGCTGATCGGGCAGGTCGATTGGAGCCAGGTAGAGGTCTTCTGGGGCGACGAGCGGTGCGTCCCTCCCTCCCATCCGGATAGTAACTACCGCATGGCCCGTCAGTCGCTCCTGGACCGGGTGCCGATTCCGCCGGAGAACGTGCACCGGGTGCGAGGGGAGCTGCCGCCCGAGGACGCCGCCGCTCACTACCGCCTGGAACTCCAGACGGTCCTCGGGGCAGGCGGACGCTTTGACCTCATCCTCCTCGGTATGGGCACCGACGGGCACACTGCCTCGCTCTTCCCAGAAACTGAGGTACTGGACGAGAAGGATCGCTCATTTGCCGCTGTCTACGTGGAGCAGCTGGATTCGTGGCGCCTGACGCTCACCCTGCCGACCGTCAATGCGGCTCGCCACGTGGTATTCGTGGTCTCCGGTGTGAGGAAGGCAGAAACTCTGGCCCGTGTGCGGTCTGGAGAAGGGCTGCCGGCTGCCAGGGTGCAGCCAGCTGAAGGTGAGTTGATCTGGCTCGTGGATCGTGATGCCGGAGTTGGTCTGACGCGCGGGTAAGATTCATCTCGCTGGCGTCGTCTAGATGGGTGGAAGGGACGGGAGTCCCTGAGCCTAGGTTTTCTCTGGAGGAGGCTAGTAAAATGGAAACCAAGAATGATGGATTTGAGAGAGGCGGATCCGGACTGTCACGGCGCGAGCTGCTCAAGGGTATGGCCTATGGTGGGCTGCTGTTGACTGGGGCAGCGAGTATGCTTTCAGCCTGTGGGCGACAAGTGCCGGAGATCGATGACCCACGGGCTGACGACCTTGAGGGTGAAGAACGGGAGACCACGGAGGCGCGGGCGCCGACCTATCGATTGCCAACGGAGGACGGCGATTGGATTCCAGCGACCTCGCACGTCGCTCGTTTGCCGACCGATCAGGGGCGGATTCGCATTGATGGTGTGGGGACCTTCGGCTTCGACTCCAATCAAGTGGAGACGGTTCGCCCGGACATTTTCCGACCAGGCCACTTCTCGCTGTTCGACATCCTGGTCCAGCTCTCGGAGAAAGGCGACCTGGCCCTCGACTATCACTTCGACGAGGCCATGGACACGAACGTCATCGACGCCGTCGACGGCGCAGAAGGATGGTGGTATAACGCGCACTACCCTGCGGGATGGTTCGAAGCCAGCGTCACCCGGATGGACCAGTACCCGTACAAGAACGGCACGGTGGTGCGCCTGGACAGCATCAGCGAAGATCGCCTCGCACTCAT
>SKLM01000110.1 GCA_007123205.1 Thermoflexales bacterium | reverse complement strand
CCGGTACCTCATCCAGCTCCATGATGCTCGTCGAGTTAAGGGCAGACACGCCGTCCAGTCCGGGCAGGTCGGGCTGCCGGGGTCGCTGACCGACGTTGATGAAGATCTTCTCCGCGGTCATGTGACGGGTAGATCCATCGTTCATGCGCACCTCCACCGACTGCGTATCGGTGAAGCGCCCTTCACCCATCAGCAAATCCACGCCCTCCGCCGCTTCGAGACGGCGGCGATTCGCCTGGCGGAAGGTCTCAACCATATTCCGTTTGCGCTCTCGGACGCGGGCCATGTCGATCCTGAGAGATCCGGTGCGAACGCCGTAATCGGCCCCGCGGCGTACCATGTGGGCCACCCGAGCGCTGGCGATCATCGTCTTGGTGGGCGTGCACCCTTCGTTGACACAGGTCCCAGCCACGTGCTCCCGCTCGACGAGGGCCACCTCCCAGCCAGCCTGCGCCAGGGTTGTGGCCAGGGGGGTGTTTGCCTGCCCGGAGCCGATGAGAACAGCATCATAGGTATCGGTGGTGGTCATGGTAGTCTCATCTCCTTAGATGGTCTTATGTCGCCAGGGTGATCTACGCCTGGACCTCCACGCCCTTCCAGAACGCGACGTAATCCTTGATCTCCCTGGCAGCTTCCTTGGGCCGGGGATAGTACCAGGCCGCGTTTTGATTGACGTCGCCCTCCAGCACCACGTCGTAGTAGCTGGCTCTGCCCTTCCAGGCACACATGGTGTGATGATCACTCATCCGGAAGTACCGTCGGTTGATTGACTCCGGCGGGAAGTAATGATTGCCTTCCACGACGATGGTCTCGTCGCTCTCGGCGAGTAGAACGTCCTTCCATAGCGCTTTCACAGTTGATCACTCCTCGCTGGGCAACGCACCTGGGCGTCACCCAAATGGCTATAATCCTGTCGAATTCGGGCCACCTTCCGTCTGTCTTGACGCTCTTGCTAGCGCTTTCTTTACCTCCAGCTCGATGCGACACGGGCCATCACGCTCTCAGCAACTCCGACACGCTCCACGCCTGGGCCACGCAGCCTCGAGGCGCAGAAGGCGGGTCCCATTCGACGCTGTGCATGGGCATTCGTTCGACCTACTGGTCGACAGGAACCCAGCCGTGCTAACCGGTGTGCCGCATTGGGCGTACCAGCTGGACAGCTGTGCGCACCATGGCTGGGCACGCAGCTGGTCCGGCTGGAGTCCCCGGCCAAGCGGTCTGGTTCGACCGTGGCCCCCTTCGCGTTCAGCTGGACGGCCCAACCCGCTGCCGTCAGATCAGCGGAGCCCGCACTGACGGTGATCAGGGCGTAGGTGTCACTCACTGTCTGGATCCTTGTGCCGTCGGCTGATCTCTTGGAGATGCTCCATCAGTTCCTCAACCGGCAGTCTGTCCGTTGGATCGCGACTGCGGTAGGCCAGCTGCACGATGCCGTCGCGGTCGATGATGAAATCCCCGCCCAGCTGTGTCGAGTCTCCTTGGATACCCTTCCATTCCTGGCCGGACAGCAGCCTCTTGGCATAGGTCCACAAGTTTTTCCAGCCCCACGAGCGGAGCAGAGAGCTCTCCAAGCCATAGGTCCGATAGAGGTCTCGCTCGCGGTTGATCAGGACGGGAAATGACGAACACACCTCCTCTCGGAACTTGTGAGCGAAGCCCTTGGAGCTGAACGTGACCAGCAGCACCTTCAAGCCCAACCGTTTGAGCTCACCGTCGTAGGGGCACAACTGTGCCACGTGTTCTCTTCAGTGTAGTCACCCCAGGTGACGCAGGAAGACGAGCAGTACAACGTGTCCCTCATCGAGGATCTCGTTCAAGGAGACGAGGTCGTCGTCCGCCGAGGGAAGAGCGAAATCGGGTGCCGCATCACCAAGGCCAAACATCAACTTACTCCTCTCTTGCCTGCGCGATCCACCACCGGATTTCAGCGATACCCTTCTGGGTGGTGTTCTTGGGGCCATCTCTCGTTCTTTCCGTTTCCTCCCCAAGGCTAGCGGTCCGTAGTCCACATGCTTAGAACGGCCCCATCGGCTTCATCGGTCTGTCTTGAGCGCGCTCTCGCGGTCTGGACCCGAGCGAACCGTCACAACAACGGGGACGTGAGGCCCACCGACGCCATCGACAAGATCGTGTGCCCAGACGCCAGACTGCGTCCCGTCCGGCCCAATCTCGACGCCCCTTGGTTGTGCGAGGAGTTGCTCATCTGCCCCATTGTACCATGAGTTCTGTCCAAGAAACGTTTGGATGTGGTTGGAGCTTATGCTGGTTCGAGTTTGAAGAGATGCTCAGCAACGGCGGCGCACGCTTCGTACTCATAATCCTATCTCTCCCTGATCCCATACTCGGAACGCCTAATAGCCCGCAGAGATCTCGATCAGCTCCTCGATCTTCCTGGTCAACTGGTTGCCGGTCAACAACCCGTTCCAACGCTCGGTGATGTCTCCGCCCGGCGTGATGAACAACGTATTCGGCGTTCCCAGGACCCTGTAATCCCGAACCATGTTGGCATCGGGCGTGCTTCCGGCAGGATACGTGATCGCCAGGGCGTCCAGCAGCGACAGAGCATCCTCCTTGGAGCCCAGCCCCAGGAAGGGCCCCACGTCGATCCCCAGGAACACAACCTCGTCTCCGTACGCTTCGTACGCGGCCTGCATCCCGGGCATCTCAGTCTTACAGACGCGGCACAGCCCTGCCCAAATGCTGACGACGACCGGCTTCCCCAGGCCCACCACCTCTGAGAACATCACTGACGATCCGCCCACTACATCTTCACCCTGATAAACGTCGATCTGGAAATCGGCCTCGAGCTCAACCCCTGTCGAAGCCGGGGCCGTTTCGGTGGCTACTGCCGTCGAATCAGCGTCGCCGTAGATACGCGTCTCCGGTCTGAACGATGCCCACGAGAACCAGAAGTAGTTGATGCTGACGACTGGCTCCAACTGCTGACCTGCTAGAGGCCCGTCTACGCCGCTTCCCAGCAGGTCCCATGCGGTCGCCGTCTGCTCGTCGACGATTCGGTCGCCATCCACGACAAAAGTCAACGTTCTGCCATCCAGCTCCCGCGCGTACGTGGTCGCTGCCCCGACATCAGCCCCTCCCGCCACCGAGCCTGCGTCCAATGCTGACGCGGTGCCAGGGGCCCACAACACGACGATGGGGACATTGCCGACCGTGTCGTTTACTACCCGTACCTCCTCCAACACATCGAATGGATAGGCAATGGCATCCTCAGCGATCTCAACGGTCACAACCCGTGCCATCGGAGGAAGAGCTTCTGGCGTCCGCGGCCCATCATACAGGAACGGCGAACGGTCTACGTCGTCGTAGCCTGTGTACGGGTTCCTGCCGTAGTCACGATCGTAGCCTGTGTCACGCGAAAGCACGTCGGAGCTCGGGTGAGCTTCCTTGAAGTCCTCCCAGGAGATCATCGATGCGGGCACGAACGTTAACCCCCGGCCGGTCAACTTGCCCACGATGGCATCGCCGGTAGCCTGCTGCCACCACGTCTCCGTCTGCCGATCGTACATGATCAGGTTGCTGAAACGAAGCCGACCCGTGGTGCCGAAGTCCAGCACCTGTCCATCGAACACTCGCTCGAAGGCGACGCCAGTATTGCAGAGCGGGCAGGATGTCACCGACACCGGCACATCGCCGATCACATCGTTGACGATCTCGTGCCACATCAAGATCTGAATTGGATGCGCCTTCGCGACATCGCCTACCTCCACGAGGATCACCGGCTCCTGTGGCTCAAGCCACCCGTCGGCCTCCTCAACGCCCACGAACTTGGGTGCGTCGATGGCGGGAATTCCGTCCTTCGGAGGGCCGCCCGAGAGGATCTCGTCGTACGGCACGCTGTGTATCGCGAAGTCGGTGTCGAACTCATGTGTCGCTCCTGCTGGTGGCTTCTTCGCCGGCTCCAGGGTCGCAGTGGGCGGACTGGTCTCCGCTGCCTCCGGTGTCGGCGTCACGCCGGTCGGCGGGAGCGATTCCGTTGCCTGCGGCGTGGGCGTCCGTGTCGGGGCGGGCGAACCCGTCGGTTCGCCCTCAATCGTAAGGCCCCCGGACAGTGCACAACCGGCCAGCACAACAGTCGACAGCCCAATCCAAACGATCCGTCGCATCGTGACCTCCCCTTCCTTGTGGTCAATCGGCCTTCCCCATATAGACGGAATGAGAGGCTGAAAGCTTACTTCCTGAGCAGAGAGTTCGTCCGTCAGCTGTGGCGCACTTGCCAGGGTTTGCGTGGGGCTCAGGCCGGCCAGGAAGGAGCTCTGGCCTGTCCCATGACCGCACCCGGTGGTCCGGTCGAGTCAGGGGCATTCAGGAGACCCGAAGAGGGCGACGGTCTTAGGCTTCGTGCAGGTGGCGGAGGGCTTCCAACAGGGCCTCGTACTCCTCTCGACAGTCGGCACAACGAGTCAGATGATCCTGAACCAGGGCCATCGCCTCGGCCGGGCTCTTCCCCTGCAGCTCCATCTCGACGAAGCGATCCATGCGCTCAAGACACTCGGCACATCCGATCTCGTCCGGCCGTGCGG
>SKLM01000219.1 GCA_007123205.1 Thermoflexales bacterium | reverse complement strand
CGAGGGCGAGGCACCATACGCGGTCGGCAAGGGCAAGGCACCATACGCGGTCGGCAAGGGCAAGGCACCATACGCGGTCGGCAAGGGCAAGGCACCATACGCGGTCGGCAAGGGCGAGGCACCAGGTGCTCCGGCCGGGGCAAGGCAGCGGACGGCGGGACCTGGGAGTCGCCCCTCCCGGTCCGGTCACCTCTTCCGCGAGCCAGTTGGCTGGTGGTGTTACGTGTGAGGGCGCGGAGCTGGGACGGATAGGTGCCAGATACGCACGTGGGGCGAGGGTGAGCTGGCCAGGTGGGCTGGCTTCGGAGAGGGCGGGAGTTCGGGATGGCGGACGGTCAGGTGCCTAGCACTTCAACGACGCCTTCGGCAAGTGCAAGGCACCATAGGCGGTCGGCAAGGGCGAGGCACCGTACGCCTTCGGCAAGGGCGAGGCACCGTAGCCTCGGGCAAGGGCAAGGCACCACACGGGGTCGGCGAGGGCGGGGTGGCTCAGGAACGGAAGGCGCTGAGGATGCGGTCGAGTTCGTGGTTCTGCACGTCGGTCAGCGGGGCGACCTCATGCTCCTTCAGCAATTCCTCAGCCCGGGCCCGGGCGCGGGCGGCGGCGTCCTGAGCTCCCTCCTGAGTCCAGACGTTCCAGGGACGCCGCTCAGCCAGCGTGGTCACGAGGAGCTCGCCAGAGCGCAGATAGCGCACCGTGTGCTCCTCGGCGAGGAAGTTCCGCGTGGTGCCCATCACGCCTGCCATCAGGTCGATGGCAAGGGAGTCCTCGTCGACCCCGAATCCGCGCCGGAGGCGCTTGATGGTGGCGATGATCTCGTCGTCGTATACCATCTGGGCATACGAGCCCATCACGCCGGCCCCCATCTCGCCAACACCGGAGAGCTCATCGGCACCGGCCAGGGCCGGGATGGCGGCGTTCAGGGCGCGCTCGTGCCCGCTCTGGATATCGAGGGCGTTCGAGTTCGTCGTGAATCCGTACACATTAACGGGGAGCCTGTACCGGTGGCCGATCTGGACGGTGGCGGCCGACGCCAGGCCCAACTCCACGCCGCTCCACACGGAGCCGCCGGTGCGGGGTTCCATCATAGCCAGACGCCCGCAATAGACAATGGGGAGACCCGGCTTCACCAGCTGCGCCAGGATCACCGCAGCCAACACCTCGGCGTTCTGCTGGGTGAGCGCCCCGGCCAACGAGAAGGGGGCTGTTGTGCCGGCGGTGGGACACGGCAGTGGCGCAAACGGGATGCCCAACCGAGCCACCGCGACGATAGCCTGCGCCACGTCGTCCGGGAAGGTCAATGGGCTGACGGGCGACACACTGAGCGAGAGCACTTGCGCCGGCGGCCCGATCACGCTGGCCATCTCGGCGGCGCATACGACCTCGGCAGCGGTATGGACGCCGGGGCCGTGGATCGGTTTGGTGGTACCGGCCAGGGTGTAGCGGTACATGCCCAGGGACATCAGATGGCCGGGCACGTCCTGGGGGGTGAAGAAGGGGCTCACGGTGGTGACGCCGTCCAGGGCGTCGAGCAGCCGCGCGGCATCGCGCACATCCTGAACGACCGCTGGGCGGCACCGGCCGGTCCGCGGCTCGAAGACGTCCCGCGCGCCCCCGACGTTGTGGTACTGGGTGGTCCCGTCACCAAGCACCACGCCCTGCCCCGCGCGCCCGCGGATGGTGACCCGGGCGGGGCAGTCGTTGACGGCCTCCATGACCAGGTCGGCCGGCAAGCGGACCATGTCGCCTTCCACGTGCGCACCGGCCCCGGACAGGATCTCACGGGCGGCATCGTCGGTAAGAACGATGCCGGTCTCACTCAACAGCCGCAGGGTCCCCTGATGGATGGCCTCAACGTCGTCGTCCGATAGGACGGTTAGCTGGATCACGGTGTCACCTCCTCGATCGTCAAACCCGGGTCGGAATGACCCACTGATGTCCGGGCTAACCGACTCGAGACCTCCGTACAGTTGAGCTGATGAAGGCCTCACCCTCCTCGAGCAGCTCCCCGTGATCAGCGGGTACCAGGGGGTGTTCCAGCAGACGCCGCGTCCGCCGCCTCAGAAGGTCGATGGCGTCGGGCGAGCCCGCCTCGAGCCAGCCGTCCAGGTCGAGCACCGGAAAGATGTCACTGTTGAAAGTGGCCTCCCGGAAGAGCTCGAAGGTCCGGTCGGAGCTCAGGAAGTCGCCACCCGGGCCGACAAGCTTCATCTCGGCCAGACCGATGGTCTCCTCAGAGCAATCGAATCCGCGGGCCACCCGTCTGACCCGGGCGATGACCTCATCAGCGTACACCGCTGCATGCGGAGAGAACGCCATGCTACCGAAGCTGCTTCCCACGAAAGGACACATATCCACCTGCCCCAGGACGCTGCTGAGATGGTTGGCCCACATCACTCCGGCGGCCAGCACATCGGCGCCCCAGCCCGCGCCGCTGCCCGAGGTGCCAACATGGGGCAGCCCGTAATGGGCCATCATCTCGGCACAGGCCACGTTCAGCAACACAGAGGATGCGTCGAAGACGGGCGCCATGGCCTTCATGTCGAAGGCCATGGGCAGGATACCGAGGACCACGGGCGTCCCCTCGGCGATTAGCTGGCTCAACGCCAGGCCGGCCAAGAGCTCGGCGTTGAGAAGAATCAGGCTTCCCGCCGGCGTGATAGGAGTGGATACACCGGCCATCCCATAACTGGAGTAGATCAGCGGCAGTCCGCGCTGAACGGCGACGAGCATCTTGTCCGATGTGCCCCGGTTGATGATCAGGGGCGTAACGGGGTTCACATACGGTATGACAAACGGGTTCGACCTCAGGTCCCCACACAGGTGATCGAGCATGTCGAGCACCCAGGGGAATAGCTCCGGTTCCGAAACCAGGATGACCAGGGGTTTGGTGGTGTTGGCAGCCATCTCGAGGGTGGCGTAGAGATCAGCCTGGTCGGGGGCGACGTCCTGCGGGACACCGACGGTGGAGACGAGATCGATGTTGCACAATGAGTTACCCAGTCGAACCGAGGTCCGCATATGGTCTCGGTGGAACGGAGTGATCTCGTCGCTGGCTGGATCCTGGAAGAAGAGGTTGGTGACTCCGATCCCGAAGCGGGTGGGCTGCTCCCCGAGCCGAAAAGCCGGGTCTCCCGAGCGGGAGTAGAGGTCAATGGTGGACGGAGCCGCCTCAATGGCCCACTCTACGAGCTCAGCTGAGAGGCAGACGCGGCGGCCATCCACAGCAGTCTTGCCAAGGGCTTTCTCGAAGGTCTCCACGGCCCGCTCCGAGTCCACACGCACACCCCGGGAGGAAAGGAGCTCCACCGATGCGGAGTGAATCCGAGCTATCTGCTCCTCGGTCAGCACGCTCAGACGGGGACTCACTGTCACACGATCAGACATGTCCTCTCCCAACGGTCATATATCGAGTCTGCGAACCATGTCTTTCGCAAAACTCATTGGCCCGACCTGTAACGGGTCGCTGGCCCCAGGCCAACCTACCAGGATGGCGGGCGAATCTGTTCCTCGCGGCGCTTCAGCAGATCCTCGGGAACACCGAGGGAGGTCACGACGTCACCCCGAACTCCCTGCAGATGGCGGAGGGCTGCTTCAGCGGCCTCCTCCGGTACGCCGGACGCGATAGCCTCAAACAAGTCCAGGTGCTCCTGATACTCCCGCTGCAGCCCGATCCGCAAGTCGGCCGGTCTGTTCAGCAGATTCTCGTAGAGCATCCAATCGGGAAAGCGGTTCATCGCGATGCCGTGCAGACGAGCCAACAGCGAGTTACCGCCGGCCGAGGCCACGGCCCGGTGGATCCGCCAGTTCAGATGCCGGTACCTGGGCATGTCGGAAGGATCGGTCAGGTGCTCCGTCTGCCGCACCAGGGCCAGGAGGTCGGCTGCCTCCTCTGCGGAGATGTTACGTGCAGCGGCCCGCGCCGCCGTCACCTCGAGGAGCAGCCTCAGGGCATAGGCGTCGGCGATGTCCTCGTCCGTGAGCCTGGGCACGCGGACGCCCCGATAGGGGACCCGTTGGGCCAGGCCCTCGGCCACCAGTTGGTCGAGGGCCTCACGGACGGGGGTCAGGCTCACCTCAAGCTCAGCGGCAATGTCCGACTGCCTGAGCCATCGCCCTGGGGCGTAAGCCCCGGCGATGATACGCCCCTGCAGCACATCGAAGACCTCGTTCTTCAGCGACCTCCGCTCAAGAGGGCCCGTGTGTTCTGCCACTTCGGTTCGGTAGTCGATGAGACCATCCTTCCCCGGGGCGTGCCGGTAAGAGCGTCACCCCAGGAGACGTTTACTGAGCTGGACCGCCCCAACGGCGTCATCGGCGTAACCGTCGGCACCGATGGAATCGGCCCACTCCTGAGTGACCGGTGCGCCGCCCAGAATCACCCGCACCCGGTCGCGAATCCCGCTCTCCTCGAGGGCCTGAAGCACCTCTCTCTGCGCCGTCATCGTGGTAGTCAGCAGGGCGGAGAGACCGACCAGATCGGCGTCGGTCTCCTTTACCTTCTGCACAAACAGTTCGGACGGGACGTCCACCCCAAGATCGT
>SKLM01000234.1 GCA_007123205.1 Thermoflexales bacterium | reverse complement strand
GGATATCCACCGGTCCCAGCCGTTCCTCGCACAGGTCGAAGACCCGCTCGGCGTTCTCAGCGTAGCCCAGGTCGAGCTCGTGCTCTACCGCGACGCCACCCGATGCGACGATTGATTCTACCACAGTCTGTCCGGGCTGTTGTTGCATCGCAGCGTAGAGCGCATCCCCGCCCACTCCCTTCTTCATCGCCTCCTCAAGCTCAGACCCCTTGAAGGCCGTCTCTGGCCGATAGTAGGTAAGGAACAGGCGGGCACCCTGGGAAGCCAGCGCCCGCGCAGTAGCTGCCCCAATGCCGTGGTTCGCCCCGGTGACGATCGCAACTCTGCCGTGCAACCCTGGATCTATCATCTGTACGCCTCCACGGCTGCGCCCGTTGTCGCTGAGCCGGATCCACGCTTCCCGTCAAAGAGTTCCAGCCACACATGACCCGTCGTCATGAGGATCTGGGGATGGGCGGCCCTGAACGCCCGTACGCTGGCCTCGTGCGGCCCCACCATGAGTCTGGTCAGCCGTGGCGGCACCTCCTCGGTGAAGCCTATCGGCGCCGCAGAGCCCACGTTGAACAGCCAGCCGGACTCGGTCCGCACGGCAACGCCGCAGTGGCCCGCGGTGTGCCCAAACAGCTCCACCAGCCACATCTCCGGTTCGAAGGGCAATCGAAGGGCGGGCCACCCAAACCAGCGCTGGACGTCCTCGCCGTAGAGGGCGAATTCGGGATGAGGGGCCACGTGACGTCTGACGTAGCCGAGATCGCTCAGCCGACGAGGAAACCGTGTAAAGGCCTCGTACTCCCGGCGGTGGACGTGCACCGTAGCGTGGGGGAAATCCGGCAGGCCCCCCGCGTGATCGAAGTGCATGTGGGTCAGGACGATGTGGCGCACAGTCGCCGGATCGTAGCCCAGCCGCGCCACCTGGTGTACGGCGGCCTCCTCCGGATCCATGGGGACCCTGGTCACGAGTCGAAAGGCCCGCAGGATGGCGGACTGCCGGACGTAGTCCTCACGCCCCAGCCCCGTGTCGACCAGAACGGGACCCTGGTCAGTCTTTGCTAGTAAGCACAAGGCCGCCGTGTGCCAGTGGGCAGGTACCCTGTTGCTCCAGCTGAAGCAGTTGAGGAAATGGACGGTCATCCTGGCTCAGCTCGCCTTCTCACTACTCTGGACGTCCCACTGGATATCCCCAGATGATCCGAATACGCCGAAACAGGCGCGCTGAAGCGCGCGCATCAGCTACGCTGCCGGGATCAGTCCCGATCCAGAGGGTGGGCCTACCCACCCCGTTTGTTCAGGGGCTGCTTAAGCCAGCAGCGAATGCCCTTGCCGGCCAGCGGTTCGTCGGCATAGCGCGGGATGACGTGCAGGTGAGCGTGGAAGATCTCCTGCCCCGCGACGACGCCGCTGTTCCAGCCGAGATTGTAACCCTGCGGGCCGTACTCTACGTCCAGCCTCTCCTTGACCTTCCTCAGAAGCAAGAAGGTGGCAGACCACTCATCGTCGGTCAAGTCGAAGATCGTCTCCCGATGGGCCTTGGGCACAATGAGGCCGGAGCCGATGAGCACCTCTTGCGGCCGCTGTAAGAACCGACAGTGCTCGTTCTCAAGGACCACTTGTTGGCGCGCATCCGACTCCGGATGGCAGAATGGGCAGGCCACCTGACACCCCTCCCCGAGTCTATGGCTCTCCGTCATCGCACCCTACGCTCCTCCACCACCCCTTGGCACACACGACCCGCTCCGCCGAGAACTAACCACGCCCCACGAGCGGTCATCAGCCAGCCGCAGCGACCCCGGCTCAGACGCATCGACCGATTCCGATCATCCCTGAAAGCGAGATCCAACGCCCTTCGCGCTTCACCAACCGATCTCCTCGGATGTCAGAGGTCAGGCCCATCAGCCTATCTGGCACAGGGCTCTTGCGCTGCCGTGCCAGCCCCAGCTGGCTCGTGCCTCAAAGGGAAAAGCCCAGTATTGGACACTCACTCAACACCGAAACCGGGCGAACGTGCCGGTGGGAGGTCTGCCCCCACCAGGCTTCGTATTGGCCTCCAAGCCCGGGCAACGGTCACCGACCCGGCTCACCCGAGGAGCAGCAAGCTGACCGCCATAATGAGCATGCCGGCGACGAGACCCAGGATACTGTCGTGCCCTTCGCCGTACGCGTGGCTCGTGGGCAACAGCTGGTCGAGGCCGATGTAGACCATGACGCCGGCGACACCGGCAAAAAGGACACCCATCACCTGCGGCGGAAAGGCTCCATTGACATCGCCCAGCGCCAGACGGAGCAGGAGATAGGCGATCAGCGCCCCGACCGGCTCAGCGAGACCGCTAAGCACGGAGTAGACGAAGGCCCTCATCCGATCGCCCGTGGCATAGTAGATAGGAACGGACACGCTGATGCCCTCCGGGATGTTGTGGAGCGCTATAGCGACGGCAATGGCGGCACCCAGGGCCGGGTCCTGCAGGGCCGTGAGGAAGGTCACCAATCCCTCGGGGAAGTTGTGGAGGGCAATGGCGAGAGCGGTGAACAGGCCCGTTCGGAGGAGTTCGTCATCCTCCGACGCAGCGTCGGCGGTGCGAACCACGTGGGAATGGCCGTCCCTGTCCACAGCCCCAGTGTGCAGGTCCGGCAGCTCCGATTCCCCGCGGAGCGGCGCGGCGGCCGCTTCTCCGTGGGTCTCGTGGGGATTCTCGGCCTCCGGGATCAGGTTGTCGATGAGCCCTATGACCAGAATCCCGCCGAAGAACGCTGCTACGTTGACCCAGTTCCCGAGCGCGTCGCCGTAAGCCGCCACCAAGGCCTCGGCACCCTCGAAGAAGATCTCCACGAAAGAGATGTAAAGCATCACCCCCGCCGAGAACCCAGTCGCAATGGACAGAAAGCGGTAGTTGGTCCTCTTGGTGAAAAATGCGACGACGGCACCCACACCGGTCCCCATGCCAGCGAAGACGGTCAGTCCAAACGCGATCCAGACGTTGCCCATAGGTTCTCCTCCTGATCTGCAGCGATGTCCTATTAGCCCAATTCTACCTCAATCCTGCCCTTCTGTCAGGCGAGGATCGCGTCGACACGCAGGGGTGCAGTTCAGCCGTGACTCCCCATGGCGGCCGGTCCGCCGCCCACGAGCGTGCCCACGCATAGGTACCCTTGGCCCGGGAACCGACGGAGGGAAATCCCAGCATCCTCTCTCGAGAGCAAGGTAGGAGGAGCACCCGGCGCTGGCGGAATCTGACGGTGGCGGGACGGACCGCGTACCAGTGGAGCACACTATAGCGATCTGAAAAGGGTGGCCAACGTGCGAGCCAGGCCCACCAGCTTCTTGGGATCGACGAGATCCGGGCCGTCGAGAGGCGTATGGATCACCGTGGTCATCAGCTCTGACGCGAACTCGGAGGTGAAAGCGGAGGCCGGAACTCCGGCCTGGACGAATACCATGTGATCGCCACTGAACCACGGGGTGCCCTCCACGAGTTGCTCAGAACTCCCAAAGACGGCGCGGGCCGGCTCCTCGATGGAGGGTGGGCACCCGTAGAAGGAGTACGCCGATCTGCCTCTCTCGAACCCCACTCCATCCACGTTGAGGGCCAGCAGGACGCTCTCCAACTCACTCCCGTACCGCTCCAGGTAGTCGATCTGGCCCCCGGCACTGTAGTGATCCTCTCCGTTGAGCACCACGATCTCGATGGTGTAGTCACCGGTATGCTGAGAGAGCATCTCAGCAAGGAGAAGCAGAACAACGGTACCGGATGCGTTGTCGAGAGCCCCAGGGCTGCCCGCGTAGGCGTCGATGTGGGCGGTGAACACGATTTTCCGGGTGGCCCCCCCGCTGCGGCGCGCAACCACGTTGCTGGCCTTGGACGGCAGCCGTCGTGCATCGATCTTCAGTCGGAACACGTCCCCTGCCATCCCCGCCAGCCGTTCACCCAGCGATTCGCTGCAGAAGACATTGGGAACATCGAAGTCGCCGTCAACGATGAGAGGAAATGGATCCAGCGCACCTGCCTGCTCCGGGTTCTTCCCCGTGGCCGCGATGATGGCGGCGGGCTTCCGCTGCTCGAGGCACGACACGATGCGTTGGTGGCTTTCGGGGTTGTAGAAAGGGAAGCACTTGGGCGTCAACTGCTCTGCGCACAGGGGCCCTGCCATCAGCAGGATGTTATCGTCGCAGTCCGCACATTCCAGCTCCTCCACCGTGGAGACAACGACCAGCGGGGCCGCGACGTCGCACCCCACTGAATAGGGGCTGATATGCACCTCGAAGGGGTCTCCCCCGCGGGTCAGCAATACCTCTCCTGCGACGTAGTCCAGGCACGAGAAGGGCGTCGCATCGACCTCATACCCGAACCCCTGGATGGTCTGCGCGAAGGTGTCCGTAGCCTCCCGGTTTCCCGGAGAACCGGTTCGGCGATGGGGCACCGCAGCGCACAGGGTTTCCAGGTATGACTCGGCCTTAACGGCAAGTTCGCCCGATCTCAACCTCCTGTGGTCGCCCCCCATCCTCACTCCGCGTCCTCGCGCAACCTGTCAGCGATGGCGGCAGCCCACCCAGCAAT
>SKLM01000192.1 GCA_007123205.1 Thermoflexales bacterium | reverse complement strand
TGGTTAGGCGGCCCTTCCGCCCTCGTTCTTTGGAGGTATCCTGTGTCTCGATCATCGCTGTGTGTCCAGTCCGACCCCGGCGGACCCGTCTCCCGCCTTGGTGTCCCCTGCCCCGCCTGTGGCGGTTTCGATGCCGCGCTCTGCCCCGGTGGTCTCGTCTGCGCCGCCTGCTCCCCCCTCCCCCCCGTCGCGGCTGTTGCCGCCTCCGCTGGCGCCGCGTCCGCGCCCCCCTCCGCCCGCCCGGGCTTCGTTCGTGGCGCGCTTTGCGTTCGCCCTTCTCGCCGCTCGGCCTCCGGCTGGGTCGCCGCGGTCCGCTTCGCCTCGCCGGCTGCCCTGCGCGCCTTCGCCCGCGCTTGGGCCATCTGGCTGCCCCGCCGTTGCTCCGGCGTGGCTGTCCGCCGTGTCCCCGGCGGCCTGGCTGTCTCCGTGCCCGTGTCGGCCGCGTCGGCCGTTGCCTGGACCTCCGGCTGTGAGTAGCCCACCTGTGCTCTGTGCCGCCGGCCACGGTCGGCGGCCCCCGCTCTCCTCCTGCCTGGCCTGCCCGCGCCTGCTGCCCTGCACCCGCGCTGGCCATCCGCGTGCCCTCGCTGCCCTCCGCCTCCGCTGCCGCCTCCTGGCCCGTGCCCTCCGCGCCGCCCGTCGGCCGCTCCGCTTCGGCACCGCCCGCCGCGCCTGGCGCCGGCAGCTCCGCGCCTGTTGCGCCACCCTCCGCGCCACCCGTCGCTTTCCGTCTAGTACCCCGGCCTCGCAGCTGACCCTGTTCCCGCCCAGCCTCAGCCTATCCCCGCAAGGAGATGATCCAGAATGAGCCCCCAACAGCCCGCCCTGCCCACCAATCCTCGGGTCGCCCTCGATCGCGCCGTCAATGCCGCCCCCCATGCGCCTTGGCTTTCTGCCACCCGCCTCCCGCGCCGCCGCCTTTCGCCACTACCAGGAGCTCACCCAAATGACCGCGAGTATCCCAACTTTTTGTCCCCATGTTTGGGTTATTTGGGATATCAATTACTTGACATTGTCGCCATAGCTGCTATACTTGCATTAATGATACAGCGACGCACGCACCCGAGGAGGATCGACATGACCCTTGAAGCCGCACTCACCGAGATCAGCACCATCCGCGCCCGTTACCCCGCCGGCTTGCCCATCCTCGAGATGGACCCCGTCGACCGCCTGCGCCTCACGCACCTCAGCCGCCTCATCAGGCGCCTCGCTCACACCAACCAGCAGCGCATGGACACGCTACTGTACAACGCGAGCCAGTCCACGCCTCAGCCGACCCTGTTCGAGCCCCACGAGCTCTACGAAGTCCTCTCCGTCGACGACGCCACCGGCGAAGGCATGGGCGCCTATCTCGGATCGGGCGGGAGCACCACTCTCACCATCCTGCCCATCCAGATGACTCCCGATGGACCAGTCCCCCACCCGTCCCACGGCCCCGGCCTCACCCTCACGTTTGACGAGGTCGTCCGCATCGTCGAAGAGTTCGGCCCCCTGGCCTACCAAGACCACCCATGCCCTCGCTGCTACGAGGCGGCACCCGCCAGCCGCGAGTACTGCACCCGCTGCGAGCCTATGTTCTAACGAACGACGCGAGGGGCAGCGCCCCAACGCTGCCCCTCGCAAGCTCACCGCTCGCCCAGCCTATCACAGCACGGAGAGATCAATGAGCACTGAGATTATAGCACTCGAATCACAACTCGAAAACCCGTACGCTGAGCAAGACACCCTCATCGCCGAAGCCGTCGACTACTACCACCACCTCATTCGGCACTTCTGGCATCCCGACGAAGCCGCGCGCTACGTGGACGTCGCCTTTGGATTCGTCCCGCCCCCGCCCCCCGAGAGGATCCGCGCCCGTTCGCCCC
The DNA here is from genome assembly GCA_007123205.1 of Thermoflexales bacterium. Lineage (GTDB taxonomy): Bacteria > Chloroflexota > Anaerolineae > B4-G1 > B4-G1 > SKLM01. The sequence goes on along the minus strand of SKLM01000192.1, from coordinate 2,696 downwards.
GCTGCCCCTACTGCGCCTCCCCACACATCACCCTCATCGGCCGCGGCCGAATCACATCCGGCCCATCCATCGGCCTGTGCCGCGCCTGCGCCGAGCACTTCGTCATCGAGCCCCTGGAGCCCGCCCGATGAAAACCATCCGTCTCGAGACCACCGCCCTCCGCAGCGGCCGCCTCGTCTTTGACCAGCAGCTCAAACGCGTCCGCATCGACAACACATCCTGGCGCCCCGCCCGCACCGCCGACTTCAACACCGCCATCCGCTGGCTGATCGCCAACAACTTTTCGTACGAAGGTAAACACCAAGAACCCGCCGCTCTCTTCCACGGATCCGTAACCGTCACCTACACCTACCATGCCCCACCACAGGAGTCCCAATGAACCACATCGAATGGCAGACCACCCTGCTTCTCCTCGCTTTTGCCATCGTCCTCGTCATAGTTATGGCTCTGGGTCTCCCAGCGCCCTGAAAAGGAGATCATCATGTCTTCCAACATCTTCTCGATGAAAGCAAAGATCGCACATGACTCCCGCATAGCGTACGAGGCCCGCGCCGCAGCCCAGCTCGAGCGCATGCAGGCTGGTCCCCAGATCGTCGGATCCACGATCCTCATCCCCTCCGAGTGGTACCATAAGCGCGCCGCAGACTTCTGGCGTCATATCGGTGCCACCTGGTGCCCGGGTCACCCGCACGGCCAAGCCTGGGTCCTCAACCACGAGCACACGACCTACAACCGTCGCACTTGGTCGGCCGATCAATGGCTTGCCGCTATCCGCCGCAAGTTCGCCGTCTTCTGGCCCGACCTCAACACCATCCCCTCGCGCTTCTGCCCTACCTGTGGGCAGGAGTTCACGCCCTGGCATCCGCGACAGCAGTTCTGCCACGACTGCACCAGCTAAGCAAAGGAGATGATCATGTCCAGCTCACAGCACACCCTCGAATCCCAGTTCGCCGACACCCCTGCGCCCGACGAGCTCACCGGCGAGATCCTCGAGGAGGAGACCGTCGACGCCGAGATCGTCGAAGAAGACCACCACCCGGTCCTCGACGACGCCGCCGCCGCCGCGGCCTCCCTCGGGCAGCTCTACGGTGACCAGGAGGAGATCACCGCCATGGCCAAGGCCGTTCGCACCGTCGCGCCCTGGGCCAACGATCCCAAGTTTACCCTCACCAACCACGAGATCGGCCTAGCCATCCGCCGCTGTCGGGCCCTCGGTCTGGACCCGCTCAACCCCCACGAGGTGCAGATCTGGAAGGACAAGCACGGCCTCCACCTCCAGCTCGCTTACCCCCTCCTCACCCAGTGGGTCCGCGAGACTCACGGCGGTCACACCGCCCCCACCTACCGCGAGCTCACGGCGGAGGAGCTCGACGACGAGGGATTGCCCGATTGCGTCCCTGCCATCCGCTGCAGCTTCATCCTGGACTCCGACCTGGACCGGATGCTGGCGCTCATCGAAGCCGGTTTCGACCCCGCGGAGGCGCGCGCTCTCTTCACCCGCCACGGCCTCGGGACCGCCACCATCAGCGACTGGACCAACCCCTACTTCGCCCCCAACGGCCGGTCAAAGCGCTGGAAGCTCCGCAAACGCGCTCTCACCGACGCCTACCGCATGCTCTTTGGCTCCCCCTCCCGAGACGACATCATCCAGCTCCGCCGCAGCCGCCACCAACACCTGCTCACCCCAGAAGACTTCGCCCATATCGCCGATGACCTGCTGCCCTATCAACAGCGCATCATCGCCCAGCGCAAGGCAGCCAGACGCCTTGGCCAGGAGGATCTTGTGAACCACATTGACGAAGCCCTCCCCGCCGACCGCCCCCGTGACCGCAACCGGCTCTTCAGGACTTGAGCCCCCGCTGCCGACTCCAGGTATCTCTCCGGAGATACCTGGACCTCGGCTGGCCCGGGCCGCTCGTCGCCGCGCAAACGACCGCAGCTGCCGGAAGACCGCCCCGGCCAGACCCTTTTCCGCCTTCATGACCCCGTTTGTGCAAACGAACATCTGTGCTATACTGGCTTGCGATAATGCTGATAATCGAAAGTGAGGGAAAGCCGAGCGATGGACGCTAAAGAGCTTATCAGAAGATACGAAGCTGGACAAAGAGGTTTTCCTGGCGCCGACCTGAGCGAGGCCCGCCTGTTCCACGCCACCCTGTGCGAAGCCCACCTGTTCCACGCCACCCTGACCCGGGCCGACCTGACCCACGCCGACCTGCGGGCGGCCGTCCTATCCTGGACCGACCTGACCAAGGCCAACCTGGCCCACGCCGACCTGCGAGACGCCGATCTGTGGGCGGCCGACCTGCGCGACGCCAACCTGCGCGACGCCAACCTGCGCGGGGCCGGCCTACAAGAGGCCAACCTGACCCGGGCCGACCTGGCCCGGGCTGACCTGGCCGGGGCCATCATGACCAATGCCGACCTCACCGGGACCATCCTGACCGAGGCCAACCTGATCGGTGCTGCCCTGCACGGGGCCGGCCTGCAAGCCGCGACGATTGATGTCAATACGCAGATCGACCATAAGTGGCAGCTTGTCTGGTCCATACTCAATGACTCTCGAACCGCCCGCGATCTACGCCAGGCCCACCTGAGGGGCGCCAACCTGAGCGAGGCCAACCTGCGCGACGCCGACCTGCGCGAGGCCATCCTGCGCGAGGCCATCCTGCGCGAGGCCAACCTGCGCGAGGCCA
>SKLM01000440.1 GCA_007123205.1 Thermoflexales bacterium | reverse complement strand
GCTGAGGCTATGGACGAATACGGGTCCGAGCGTATTGAGTATGCGCTATTGGCCCTCCACGTCGTGGCAGCGGGGAAGGGGCCCTAGTGGCGTCGCGGCTTGCTGACGGCCTACCGGCTCATCTCGGTTGGGCCCGGAAACTCCCCAGGCTCTTGCCAGAGTCCACACACTGCTGCCGGGCGCAGAAGCCCAGAAGGCCGCCACTCACGTCCGAGCTGCGGACTGACCATTGTGTCCCTGAACGAACCGGTGCGTGGGTTCGTCCCACTGCCGTCTGCGACGGAGGTCGACAGGCGCCTGCCGGCTGGAGGTGCCTAGATCATAAGGTCGCCACCGTTGATGTCGACCGTGGCTCCGGTGATATAGGAAGCCTCCTCCGAAGCCAGGAAGAGCACCAGATGAGCCTCGTCCTCCGGGGTGCCCAACCGCCCCAGGGGATTATTTGCCTCTTCCTGCGCTATGTGCTCCGGGGTCGCGCTTAACCTGACCATCTCCGTATCCATCGAACCTGGGGCGACGGCATTGACGTTGATGTTGTAGGGAGCCGCCTCGCTAGCCGTGTGTCGGGTCAGGCCCAGAATCCCCGCTTTGGAAGCCGTGTAGTGAGCGGCCCCGAAGGTGCTGTAGCTTCTGCCAGCGGACGACGAAACATTGACGATTTTCCCGCCCCCTCGTTCCTTCATGATGGGCAAGACTGCTTTCGTGCAGTTGAACACGCCGGTGAGGTTGATGTCGATAACGCGGGCCCATTCCTCTGGCGCGATCTCCTCCAGGGGCCCGGTCTTCCCGAGCACACCGGCGTTGTTGACCAGAACGTCGACCGTCCCGTATCTCTCGATGACAACGTCGACCATGCGGCTGACGTCAGTCAGGTCGCTGACGTCAGCCTGGATCGCTACAGCATCTCCACCCGCCTGCCCGATCTCCCGGACAACCGAGTGGGCCTCATCTGCGCTGACGTCCGTCACGGCCACCTTGGCGCCCTCACGGGCAAAGGCAAGAGCAGTGGCTCGGCCCATACCGCGGGCCGCTCCAGTGACGATAACCACCTTATCCGCAAAGCGATTGGCTCTCACTTTACCTCCTCGTTTGCTGGTTGAGCCTGGGCAACGCGCGCCTGTCGAACTCAGTCCTACAACGGCGCCTGGACAATCAGAGCTTGGTGGGCGGCCCAGGAGTGCACGGGGGCAGGGGAGCGGAGGGGCAAACAAGAAAGCTTTCAACGTTCAACTTTCAACCTGCAACGTGCGATGCCACCACCAAGAACAGGCCCAGGCTTTGGTCGGCTCCCCTGCCCCCCCGCTCCTCCGCACCCCCGCACCAGGCGGTCTGAGTAGATGCGGCTGATCGGGACTAGATCAACCCCAGCTTCTGTCCCCCCTTCTTGAAGGCGTCGATGGCCGTGTCCAGCTGATCCCTGGTGTGCTCCGAGCACAGCTGGGCCCGGACCCGGGCCTTGTCGCGGGCCACCATGGGGTAGACGATGGGCAAGATGTAGATGCCTTCCTGCCAGACGAAATCCGCCAGCTCCTTGGCCGTCAGACTGTCGCCACACATGATGGGAACGATGGGCGTCTCGGTGTGGCCGGTGTCGAACCCCAGTTCGTTCATCTTGTCCAGGAAATAGGCCCGGTTGTCCCACACTCGCTGCACGCGCTCCGGGTCTTCCTCCATCACTTCGATGGCCGCGATGGTGGCCGCGGCGACCCCCGGCGGGACACCGCCGCTCAGGAGCCAGGTCCGCGATCGGTTCAACGCGAAGCGGATCAACTCCTTGCTGCCGCTGACGTGACCACCCACGACCCCGAAGGCCTTGGAGAACGTGCCCATCTCGGCGTGCACCTGGTCGCGGGTGAGTCCGAAGTGGTCCACAATGCCCCGGCCCCCCTCGCCGAGGACACCTTCCCCGTGCGCGTCGTCGACGTAGACGCCGGCGCCGTGCTCGGCTGCGATCTCGGCGATCTGCGGAAGCGGAGCCAGGTCACCGTCCATGCTGAAGACCCCGTCCGTGACGATCCAAATGTGCCGGTACGCCGGCTGACGAGTCTCGGCTTCCTCCAGGATGCGGGCCAGGTCGTCCACGTCCTTGTGCTTGTAGACGGCTCGGTCGGCTTTGGTGAGGCGCATGCCGTCGATGATTGACCCGTGGTTGAGCTCGTCCGACACATAGAGATCGCCAGCGCCCGCGAGCTGTGCGATGATGCCCTGGTTGGTCATGAAGCCTGTCTGGAAGGTCAGCGAGGCTGGAGCCCCCTTGAACTCCGCGAGACGGCGGTCCAGTTCCCTGTGAAGCGACATGTCGCCCGAGATCGGACGGACGCCGCCAGAGCCCGCGCCGTACTTCTCGGTGGCGGATATCATGGCCGCGACCACCCGCGGATGAGTCGACAAGTTGAGGTAGTTGTTCGCACAGAGCACGATCACCTCTCGACCCTCAACGAGCGAGACAGCTTTGCTCGGGCCTTGGAGCTCTCTCGGCTCCCAGGTCAGTCCCTGTTCCTTGAGACTCCGGTACTCCTCACCGAGATAGCTGATTGGGTCCCTCTGAGTTGCCATTTACGGTAGCCTCCTAGATTCGAGCTGTGTTACCACTCAATTGCGAGAGCGCCGACGCGGGAAGGCCCATCTGAAGGTGGACGCCCCGGCGGATCAGTTTATGGAATTTGAATTCTATCACGTCTTCATGGGAGAGCAAGTCCACGGTCTTGCGCAGTGGGAGCGACGAAGGGGCACGACGCGGCGCCCCGCTCCTGAGCTTGCTCCCGTTCACCTCCCCTACTGGGCGTAGACGCCGTACTCCCGCGCGGTCTTGAACATAGTGACCACGTTCTCCGGCGGGGTCCCCGCCTGCACGTTGTGAACCTGGGTGAAGATGAAGCCCCCTCCCGGTGCCAGATCGTCGATGCGGCGTTTCACTTCTTCGGCGACATCGTCGGGCGATCCGTAGGGCAGCGTTCTCTGCGTGTCGCAGCCCGCACCCCAGAAGCTGATCTCATCCCCGAACTCCTGCTTCAGCGTCTTCGTATCCATCCCGGCTGCCGAGACCTGGACCGGATTGAGAATGTCGATGCCCATCTCTATGAAGTCGGGGATGAGGGGCGATACGGCTCCATCGCTGTGAAGGAGGAGGTGGGCGTCGCACCTGGATCTGGCGAACTGGAACAGCTTGGCGTGGTAGGGTTTGACCACTTCTCGGTATCGCTCGGGCCTCAGTAACGGACGATCCTGCATCCCGAGGTCGTCCTCAAATTGGATGACATCGACGTAGGGCGCCACGGTCTCCGCGTACCGCTCAAACCGCTCGATGTGCGCCTCGGCGAGCTGGTCCATCAGCGCCTCAGCGAAGCGGCGGTTGCCCACCAGGTCCATAAGGAATCTCTCCCAGCCCCGCAGGGCCTGTCCGGCCTGGAGGATGTGTCCTCCGAAGAAGCCGACGATCAGGTAATCGGTCTCCCGGCGCAGCTTCTCAGCTTTATTGGCCAGCTCCTCGTAGCTCTTGTCGAGGTGCGCCGGCGTGTCGTAAGTCTTGATGGCATTCAGGTGCTTGTGGATGTCGGCGATGCTGGTCGCATCCTCAAGGGGAGAGTAGGTGGGGTCGAAGTAGAACCCGTTCCTTGGCATCTTCGCCACCACATTCCCCGCTCCGTCAAAGACCAGCTGCGAACCATCCTCCTGCAGCTCAGGGCGGAACTCCGCCGGGAACTGGGCCGGGGTCCCATCCGAGAGCGACCCGTCACGCCACTGGTTCGGTTCATCGAACACGAGGTGCGTATCCACGTCCAGCGCCTGGCGGACCTCCTCATCGACCAGCGCGGTCTGTTGGTAGACATCAGCGACTCGAATGGTTCCGGGGCCCAAGCCGAGGTGTTCGCGTAGCTCACGATACGCCACCGCCATGAGGGTACTATCTATGGTCCCACCGAGGTCGATGGGCACCCGGTCGGGCTCCTGGTGGCTCAAGGCGGCCAAGGCTCTCTCGCGGTGATTCATCCAGATCTCCTTTCACGTAGTGGTACGCTCCAAGGTTATTCAAGGTTCCTGTCCAGATGCTGCCTCCATCCCCGGAGTGGTGGGTGCAGGCGCCCACGCCGGGCCGCGCACGTGCGGACGCGCGGTGAGTGCCGGCTATCGGATCACGGGCCATCTCGTCGGGATGGAGAAGCCCAGTCGTTCTATCAGTGAACGAGCGGCTCTGTCGATCGCCTCGTACGCTGCCTCCTCATCAAAGGTCACGAACCGCCCCTCTCGAAGGACGATCTCGCCGTCAATGAGCACCGTGTCGACCGTTTTGGACTGGGCGGAGTAGACCAGGTCGTACACGACGTCGAGACCGGGATGCCACTCCGGCCGCCGCTTTTTGTCGATGACGATGTCGGCCCGTCTACCCGCTTCGAGTGCCCCGACCAGATCGGGGATGCCCATCACGTATGCGCCGTTCAACGTGGCCATCTCCAGACCTTGCTCGGCGGTGATCGTGGGGAGCACCATGGTCGCCTCCCGATGCAGGGTCGCAGCGAGGTAGACCTGCATCCCCATGTCGAAGTAGTTGGACCAGTTGGACGAATC
>SKLM01000365.1 GCA_007123205.1 Thermoflexales bacterium | reverse complement strand
TGCGGCGCCAGTGGGTACACCTACCTGGCGGCGCGTGCCTTTCCCATTCCCCTGGCGGCAGCCCTGCTGATCTTCCTCAGTGGCGAACGGGGTAGACGACGTGAGCGGCTGCTCCAACTGACCATGTTCGTTGGGGCCGCGGCCCTGGTCCTGGCGCCGCTGGCCCATTACTGGCTCACTAATCCGGGCAGCTTCCTGCTGCGCACCAGACAGGTTGCTGCCGACAGCTGGAGCCAGGCCTGCCAGGGCTTGGTGGCCTGCCTGGGGATGTTCTTCCTCCGCGGCGATCCATACATCCGGTTCAACCTGCCCTACCGGCCCCTCTTTCTCCCCGCCGCGGCGCTGCTCCTGATCATTGGTCTGGCTGTCGGCCTCTGGCGGTTGATGCGCCCGTTCGACTCACAGGACGTCGCGGCCGCGGGCGGCTCGCAACGGAGGGATCGCCTTTCTTCCCTATCCCGCGCTGCCTATGCCTTTCTGCTGGTCACCATTCCGGTGATGATTCTGCCCAGCGCTCTGGCCATGGGGGAGATCACACCCAGCAACCTCCGCACGGTGGGGCTCCTTCCCTTTGTATATGTGTTTCCGGCCCTGGGCCTCTTTGCGCTGAAGTCGGTGCTGGCGCGGGTGATAGATGGGCTGGGCGTAGCGGGCGGTCTGCGCGACGGTGGGCGAGTCTCGAATCTCGCCCTGGTAGCCCTGGTGCTGGGCATCGGTGCTCCTACCACGGCCATCACGTACTTCCGGGACTGGGCCTCCTCGACCCCGTTGTATGAAGCGGCTGATGGGGATATGGTCGCCGTGGCCGAGTACCTCAACCAGACGGACGTGAGCGCCACCAGGGTCTACGTGGCCAGCCAGCACTATCGTCATCCCACGGCTGCTTTTCTGGCCACGGAATACGACGAGATCCGTTGGCTCGTGCAGGGCCGAACCCTGGTCTTTCCGCCTGATGGTGATGGACTGCTGATCTACCCGCGTTCCGCCGGGCAGTATCTGGACTGGGTGGAGGCGACCCTGGATCGTCACCTTCTGGCAGCCGCGCCGCCGGGCCCGGATGGCCCCCCCGCCTTCCACGCCTTCCGCGTCGGTAGTGGGGAACATCCCCGTCCCGTGCGATCGCGAGCGGCGGCCTTCGGTGACGCCGCGCGGCTGCTGGGGTACGCCCTCACTATTCCGCCGAGATCGGGCGACTTGCTGCAGGTGGCGGTGTGGTGGGAGGTCGTCGGCGTTACCGACTGGGGCGATTACCGGCCGGTGCTCCGTCTTGCCGACGCAGCCGGTTCTGTCTGGGGCGAGACGCACCCTTTCCACTATCCCTCAGAGCAGTGGGCTCCCGGCGAGGTGGTGGTGGATCTCCTTTCGATCCCGGTCTCTCCGGGCGCGCCGCCGGGCGAATACGCGTTACGTCTCGGATTCTACTCGCCCAGTGGGGATGCGCGATTGCCTCTCCTCGACGATGTCGGCGCTTACGCCGGAACGTATGTCGAGTTGCCGGTTCATCTGGCCCGCGCCGTGACGCCCCCGCGTGCGGAAGAGCTTGCCATCCGCGATACCCTGAATGTCGACCTGGGCGGCGTGACCCTGCTGGGGTCCAATCTGGACACGACTGCGGCTCGGCCCGGCGAGCGAGTCCACCTGACGCTCTTGTGGCGAGCTGGGGAGGCGGATCTGCTGTCGCATCCGCTGACCCTTCAGCTGGGTGATACGCAGCTCTACACCGGTCACCCTGTCTATGGGAAGTATCCCTTCGCCGAGTGGGAGGTCGGTGAGGTCGTCGCCGATCGGTACGGTCTGCGCATACCGCCTGACTTCCCGCCGGGCGACCACGTGCTCCAGGTTCGGGCATATGATACCGCGGTAGATCTGGGCCGTGTGGTCGTAGCTGAGATGGACCGTACGTTCCAGGTGCCGTCGGTGTCGCATCCTGTGACCGTCGCGTTGGGCGACCGTGTCGAGCTGATCGGCTACGATCTGTCGAGCGAGTTGCTTGGTCCCGGGGAGACCCTGGCCCTGACTCTCCATTGGCGGGCACTGGCGGAGATGTCCACCGACTACACCGTGTTCACCCATCTTCTGGGTCCCGATGGTTCGATGACGGCGCAGGAGGATCGGCAACCGGTCGGTGGGAGCTATCCCACCAGCCTGTGGCTTCCCGATGAGGTGGTGACGGACGTCTATGAGCTCATCGTCCGGGCCGATGCGGCCCCCGGTGAGCATCGGCTGGCCGTCGGCATGTACGTTCCTGAGGATGGTCGACGCCTCCCCGTTGCGGGCCAACCCGGGAACGCGATCCCTTTGCACCTGATTACGGTGACGGAGTGACCTCTTGAGCGGCGAATAGGCCCTCGAGCGATCCCACCTGTCTGCGTTCGATCTTTCACGGAGGACGTCATGCATTCACTGCTCTACTGGCTGTTGGCCCTCTCGCCCATCTTGGCTGTCCTCATCTTGATGCTCCGCTTCCATTGGGGAGGCGCCCAGGCCGGTGGGGTTGGGTGGATCATTGCCCTCGTCGTGGCCGCAGTCTTCTTCGGAGCGGACCCGCGACTCCTGGGGTATGCTCAGTTGAAGGGAGTGTTGCTCACGCTCTTCGTGATCTACATCATCTGGGGCGCGCTTCTGTTCTACCGCGTCACCGATGAGGCGGGCGCCGTCGAGGCCATCGGCGATGGGCTGCGGCGGCTTACGCCAGACCGCGGGATGCTGGCACTCCTGATTGGATGGGTCTTCAGCTCGTTCCTGCAGGGAGTTGGGGGGTTCGGGGTGCCCGTGGCGGTGACGGCCCCCCTGCTGGTGGGATTAGGTTTTCCACCTATGGCCGCCGTTGTGATCCCATCGGTGGGGTATGGGTGGTCCGTCACCTTTGGATCTCTCGGTTCGTCCTTCTACGCCCTCATGGCTGCCACGGGAAGGAGCGGGGAGGCGCTGGCTCCATGGAGTGCCATCTTGCTCGGGGTCGCGTGCATGGGCTGCGGGGCAGGGGCGCTGTGGGCCGCGGGGGGGAAGCGATCCCTTCGGTCCGGGCTGGGGGCGCTGCTCGTCATTGGCCCCGCCATGGCCCTGACGCTCTATCTCGTCGTGACGAACGGGCTCTGGGCCATCGGCTCCATGAGCGCCGGACTGGTCGGAATCGGCGTCGGTGTGGCTTGGGCTCGGTGGCGGGCGGGAGCCCTGGAGCGAGTCCCGGTTCCCACCGGTGCAGGGTCGGGGGGATCTGGTCACGGATCAGGGATGCCCATCGGGTGGGCCGTGGCCCCCTACGCGGTGTTGATCGCCATCGTGTTCGTGGCCCAGCTGGTACCAGCGGTGGGCGATTTTCTGGGACAGGTCGTGCTCCGGGTCGAGTTTCCCAGGCTGGTCACGGCCCGAGGCTGGGTGACGCCGGCGCAGGAGGGGCGCACCATCGACGTCTTCGGTCACGTCGGGGCCCTGCTGGTCTATGCCTCTGCCGTCAGCTACGCTTTGTTTGCCTGGCGCGGAAAATACGAGGCCGGAGCGTCGCGGCGCATCGCCGGTGGTGTCGTCAGTCGTGCCACCCGCTCCAGCCTGGGGACGGCTGCGATGGTGGGAATGGCGGTGACCATGGAGCACGCCGGGATGACGCATCTGCTGGCCCAGGGCATTGCCGGCGTGGCGGGGCCGGCGTTTCCCCTGGCAGCCCCATTCATTGGCACGCTGGGGAGCTTCATGACCGGGTCCAACACCAACTCGAACGTCATCTTCGGGGAACTGCAGCAGAGCGTCGCGGCCCTGGTGGGCGTCAACCCGCTGATCATCCTGGCCGCGCAGACGGCGGGAGGCACTATTGGATCGGCCTTCGCTCCGGCCAAGGTGATCGTCGCCTGCAGCACCGTGGATGCCCAGGAGGGTCCCGTCCTCGAGGCCGTCATGCGTTACGGGATCGCCATCGTGGCCAGCCTGGCCCTGGTCACGGGCGCGGCGATCATCATCTGGGGCAGATAGGACTCGTGCCGATCCCGGCCCGAGCCCGTTGTTCACTCGGGAGGCTCGTAGCCCGGGCCGTACCGGTAGGCAAACCGACGCGGTGCGAACCGGCTTACGAACGTGTCGTTGTAGATGAGCTCCCCGCTCGCGTCGGTGACCCGTCGCCTGACGGTGGCCGTCAACCCGTCCGCCGCTGCCTGCCATTGTCTGACCGTCCCCGGGGCCATGCTCTCATCCAGCGTGTAGATTGGGGGCCCCGGCGCGGTTCTGTCCGTGACCTCGGGACCCTCCATCTCCACCTGGCGTCCATCGTCTGTCGAGTAGAGGTGGAACAGCAGCCGGTGAGCGCCCTCCTGGATCTCGGTCACGATCAGTAGTGGTGTGGCGCGGTCGTTGACGAACTTCAGGTCGAAGTGGGGCGAGTAGATGGTCGCATCCATCCCGACACTGCCGCCGTGCAGCTCGTAGTACGCGATCCTCTGGCCGTGGGCCCAGCGCTCCGTGATGCGATACCCGCCCCAGAAGGCGGCCCGGAACGCCGTCGTGCTGACCTGGCAGATGCCGCCTCCGACTTCCATCTCCAGCAGCTCCCCTGCCGTGATGTGCGCCTCGTCGTAGCCGGCTTC
>SKLM01000281.1 GCA_007123205.1 Thermoflexales bacterium | reverse complement strand
GAGGGAGGCGGGACGTCAAGGTGCAACGCACGCTCCAAGTGCGTCGCACCGAATCCCGCTGGAAAGGTGGAGGCGGGACGTCAAGGTGCAACGCACGCTCCAGGTGCATCGCACCGAGTCCCGCTGGCAACGTGGAGGCGGAATGGCAAGGTGCAACGCACCTCCCCAGGTGCATCGCACCGAGTCCCGCTGGCAAGAGGGAGGTGAGACGGCAAGGTGCAACGCACACTCCAGGTGCATCGCACCGAATCCCGCTGGAAAGATGGAGGCGGGACGACAAGGTGCAACGCACGCTCCAAGTGCGTCGCACCGAATCCCGCTGGGATGATGGATTGGTGCCGGCGATTGAGTTTCCTCGTCGCTGGCGCTCCTCGGAGTGACAGGGGGCTGGGGGGGGCGCGGTGATCTACCGGCCGTTGTCGCGCGGCCGGGAGTTCGGTGACTCTGCCTCAGTCTCGGTCACCAGGACGCGGCGGTGGACGATCCACCAGTTGAGGACAGTGCGGAAACGGTCGGCGGGATGCATCAGGGGACCGATCTGAACGTCGTTGATGGCCCTGTCCACGCCGTAGGTGTAGACGGGCACGTAGAGGGGCAGCGCTGGCAGCTTCTCGGCGAACAGCTGCTGGAACTCCTCGTACAGCTCCAAGCGAGCATGGCGGTTCGGGGTCACCCGGGCCATCTCGAGCACTTCGCTGATGCGGCGATCCCGGAGCTGGACGTAGTTCTGACCCTCGTCCACCTGAGTCTCGTGCCAGAGAGGATAGGGGTCGGGATCACCGGGGAGCTTCAGATGGACGATGGCAGCCTGGTAGTCGCGGCTATCGAGAGCCTCCCGCAGCTCCGATCCAGATACCGTCTCCACCGCGACCTCAACCCCCAGGTCCGACCACTGCTCCGCGAGCACCGCCGCCGCTGCCTTTCTCACCGGGTTGTTGGCAGTGAGAAGGGTGAAGCCGAGGGGTTGGCCCCCTTTCGTGCGCGGACCGCCCTCCGTCGGCCTCCCCCAGCCGGCCTGATCCAGCAATTCGCCTGCCAACTCCAGATCCAGGCTATAACGGGCGGTGTCGGCGCTGTAGGCCCACGTTCCGGGGATGACCGGGCTGTTGGCGATGACCCCCTGCCCTTCCAGCACCCCATCGATCAGCCGCTGCCGGTCGAGGGCCAGCATCAAAGCCTGGCGGACCTCTTTCTCCTGGAAGAACGGGACGTCGTCGCGGTCGAGGTTGAGAAACACCATGCCCAACTCGGCGAGATGGGCGGAGTAGAGCTCGAGGCCCGAGAGTTCGCCAGCCCGAGAGAGATCGCCAGGCCGCACCTGGGAGACGCCTTGCACCTTGCCAGCAGCGTAGGCGTCCAGGGCCTCTCGCTCCGTGGAATAGAACCGGAACTGCACCCGGTCCAGATAGGAGCGGGCCCGGAAGTAACGGGGGAAACTCTGGAGGATGATGGAGGCGATGCGCCCCCCCTCGCTGCGAATCTCCTCCACCTGAAAGGGTCCACTGCCCACCGGCGCCAGGTTCAGATCGGCGTAGGGCAGGTCGGCAGCCCGCACCCCGGCGATCTTATGAGATGGAAGAATCGCCACCGTGGTGTGGTCGAGGAAGGGCGCATAGGGCTCGGGGAGTACGAACCGCACCGTGGAGCTGTCGACTTTCTCCAGATCCACCCGCCGCCATACGTCGGCCCCCAGCTCCGACGGACCGGGGAACTCCGGATCCTGCAGCAGCCGGATGGTAAGGAGCACGTCGTCGGCCGTGACAGGCGTCCCGTCGTGCCAATAGGCGTTGCTGCGAAGGTGGAACGTGTAACTCAGGGCGTCGTCCGAGATCTCCCAGTCGTTTGCCAGATCCGGCTCGACCTCGCCCAGGGCGTTGAAGCGCGTCAAGCCACTGAAGACCAAGCGGCAGATGTCCTGTTCGGGTCGTTGGGCACCGGCGAGCAGCGGGTTGATCGCCTGGGGCTGTCCAACGATCCCTTCGACGTATGTGCCCCCATGGCTTGGGCGGAGGACAGTGGTCAGGTTGACAGCCAAGTAGGTCAGCAGAAAGGCCAGCAACACGACACCAAAGAGGACGAGGAGGACCTGCCAGCGGATGTAGCGGGTCACGTTGCCGCCCTCCCTTGGCCGCTCAATCCCGCGGGTGTCAACCGGCCTCCCGGGCACGCGACGGCCAGCGATAGATCGCCAGAGACGGTCTCTCTCCGGTGCCAGATACCACTGCTCTCAACGTCAGGAACAGGCCGGGAATCGATCCACTCCCGAGACGCTCCCCCTGACAGACCTGGACCTTCGTAGGAACGGCTATCTCCCGCCGACCCTCTCTGCCCCCGGGCCCAGTGCTCGGTCTGGTAGCGGCTGCGTGGTGGGTTCGCCACAGGCGACACAGGGCCGATTGGCCGTTCGCTCCGCCCGACTTCCTCGGCCCGCCGTGGGCTCACGGGACCCGGTTCAGGCTCCGCTGAACTCCCCGCTACCCTGCAACCATGACACTGGCCATAGCCAGGACGAAGAATGCGATGGCCAGGACGACGGTGACGTGGAAGAGCGTCCGTTCCAAACCGCGCCTCTTCGAGTAGATGGCGCTGGAGGTGCCCCCAAAAACACTGCCGCCCAGGTCTCCACGACGGCTCTGAAGCAGGATGATGCCTATCAACGCCACGCTGAGGATGATCTGAGCAATATTAAGATACAATGCCATATTGGATACTCCCGCGTCCCAGCTCAGAACGGAAGCTCGCCCCCCGCCCGAGCGTCAAACAGCTCCACGTACGAACACAGGCCGTATGTTACTGTCGGCCCTCTTCAGAAAGTGATTATAGCACGCCCGCGCTCCAGCAGCAAGGCGACGCGGCCAGCCGAGTCCTCACGGGGTACGCACCCGCCACTGCGGGCCCATCAGATCTGCTATCTGTCACCCGAGGGAGTCGCGGAGAACAGCTGGGACGGCATACAGGGAGGCGCGATGATGCGGAGCGCCCTGGGAACCACCTCCATGATGACCGGCGTGGTGCCAATGGGATCACCGTCGACCTGCACCCAGAGTGGCTTTTCGGTGCGCACCTCGACGCGGCGACCCTGTCGATGGACGACCTCGGGATCGTCGAGGTAGCGGCGGGAGAGGACGCGCACGACGTGCCGCAGCGCGTACCCAATGCCCAGCCCCTTGAAGACGAAGACGTCCACGAGCCCGTCGTCCAGCCTAGCCTCCGGCGCCACCTCGATCAGGCCCCCATACCGCTGGATGTTGTTCACCGACACGAGCAAGGTGCGGCCCTCCACCACGTGGCCGTCGATGGTGATCTCGGCCTCCACCCCCTTGAAGTCTCTGGCTACCAAGAAGGCGGCGATGACGTAGGGCAGCGCTCCAAGTCGTTTCTGGTATCTCTCCCGCGGCTCCATCTCACTGGTGACCTGAGCATCCAACCCGACGCTGGCCCAGCAGAGGAAGACACGGTCCCCGGCGCGACCCACGTCAATGGCCCGCACGGTGCCCTCAACCAGACCCTCCGCCGCCTGACGCAGGCGGAACGGAGCGGTCAACGTGTAGGTGGGCACCCGCAGCTCCTTGGCCCACAGGTTTCCAGTGCCCACCGGGAGGACCCCCAGGGCCGCGGGCGTGCCCGCCAGCCCGTTGACCACCTCGTTGACGGTGCCGTCGCCCCCCGCAGCGATGACGGCATCCCGTCCCTTCTCCGCCGCCTCCCTCGCCATCCACGTGGCGTCACCCGGCTCCTCGGTCATCCTGAGCCGCACGGACCAGCCATGTTCGGCGAAGAACGTCCTGATCCTCCTAAGCTCGCGGATCACGTCACGGGGCCCGGCTGTGGGGTTGTAGATGATCTCGGCATCCATAGCATTGACGATTATACCACTCTTCCCGCTGTTTGACACCTTTCGTATCGCGGCCGATTCGCTATGGGGACGGCGGTGGAGGACCCCGCTGAGGATGGGGCGACGGTGGGCCCAAGCGACCAGGGCGGCAGGCGCTCGGATCACGGATCCGACCGGAGCAAGCAAGCATCAGGCTGCCTGCGGCCGTGGTCGGTTCACGGATCCGAGCGGAGCAAGCAAGCATCAGGCTGCCTGCGGCAGTGGTCAGTTCACGGATCCCAGCGGAACAAGCAAGCATCTGGCTGCCTGCGGCAGTGGTCGGTTCACGGATCCCAGCGGAGCAAGCAAGCATCAGGCTGCCTGCGGCAGTGCTCGGATCGCGGATCCGAGCGGAGCAAGCAAGCATCAGGCTGCCTGCGGCAGTGGTCGGTTCACGGATCCGACCGGAGCGGGCGGCATCAGGCTGCCTGCGGCAGTGCTCGGATCGCGGATCCGAGCGGAGCAAGCAAGCATCAGGCTGCCTGCGACAGTGGTCGGTTCACGGATCCGAGCGGAGCAAGCAAGTATCAGGCTGCCTGCGACAGTGCTCGGATCACGGATCCGAGCGGAGCAAGCAAGCATCAGGCTGCCTGCGGCAGTGCTCGGATCGCGGATCCGAGCGGAGCGAGCAAGCATCAGGCTGCCTGCGGCAGTGGTCGGATCGCGGATCCGAGCGGAGCAAGCAAGCATCAGGCTGCCTGCGGCAGTGGTCGG
>SKLM01000420.1 GCA_007123205.1 Thermoflexales bacterium | reverse complement strand
TGCCCGGAACTCGGCTATTGGCTGGACGGTTGGTTGCCGGCTTGGTCATCGGCCTTCTTGTTGCTGCCCGGGTATTCGCGGTTCAGGTGCAACGCACCTAAATGGCAGGTGCAATGCACCAGGGTGGGGCGCCTGCGAGAGGAGCGCGTTGGGTTTGTTGAGGTCTGGGCGGAAGCCAAGACCACCTCGCGGACGATGATGCCCCCTCACCCTAACCCTCTCCTCCCGGGGAGAGGGGATACTGCACGCGCGGGGCTAGCCGTCTATTCCCCATTACTCTCCCCGCGAGAGGAGAGGCGAATCTGCCCGGAACTCGGCTATTGGCTGGACGGTTGGTTGCCGGCTTGGTCATCGGCCTTCTTGTTGCTGCCCGGGTATTCGCGGTTCAGGTGCAACGCACCTAAACGGCAGGTGCAATGCACCAAGAGAAGCGGTGCGACGCACCTGGCCGCCAGGTGCATCGCACCCAACGACGACCACGGCGAGGTCTGGCCGGGGTATTAGTAGGACGAATTGGAGTGGGAGATCTCCAGTCCGTCGACCTGCATCAGGGCCGGCACGATGATGGCCGTGGGATTGCGCGCTCCGTAGCTGGAGGATACGTTGGCGACGGCCTGCTCCCCGGACAGCCAGGCCACCCGGTCGCCAAAGATATCCAGCAGGCTCTGCGTCAGGCGTACGTTGTAGGGCACGACTACCGATCCGTCCTCCTTGAGCAGCAGGGCGCCGAAGCGGGAGCTGGCGGTCACCAGGCCCTTGGAGGGGTTCACGATGTTCATGTAGTGGAGGAAGGGGATGTAGAGCAGGTCGCTCTCCCGCGGCGCGGCCACCAATTCCTCGAGGGTGCCCGGTGCTGCATCTCCGCCCTCCATGACGATGCTGTTGTGCGGGACCGCGTGACCGGTGGGCTCCGCATCGAACTCGTCAGCCTCATCCTGCGACCAGATGAAGCTCTCGAAAACCCCGTCGACGAAGATGGGGAAGGGCCGGCGCACCATGCCCATCAGGTCGCGCCGGAACGGATAGGTCTCGATCCGCCTGGGATCGTCCGTCAGCGTGAACCGGGGGGATAGGACGCGCTCACCGATCTGCTCCTCCTTGAGGAACGAGAAGCCGCGCTTCATCAGACCGCCGTTGTAGCCGATATAGCCCATCATCGACAGCAGCTCGGCGACGGCCGTCGGTCCCAGGACGATGTCATAGCGGCCGAGCGGGAGCTGTTGCGGTGTGTCGTGCTGGTAGTGATCCAACAGGAAGGCCAGGTCGCGGTGGACCTCGTCCGGGTTCAAGTCGGCTCTCTGCTGCGCCGACTGCTCGGCGGTCACCTCCCACTTGAGGGTCGAGTGCGACAGGACGGTGGTGATCTGTGCATCGGAGGTTTTGAAGTACTGCGTATGGTCGGAACGGGTGGTAATCTGGGCGATGGTGTTCGCTCCGCAGGAGAAGATGCCCGATAAGCGGATCTCGTCCGTCTCCAGGCCTGCTGCTGCCTGGTTGAAGAACGCCAGGCGCTCCTCATTGCTGAGGGTGGCCAGCGCCGGATCGTACGCCCTCTCGTCGCTGAAGGACTCGGAGTAGACGGGAACGGTGGGCTGATAGCTCAGGGGCTGGGCGTGGTCGACCATCTCGGCGGCTACGTCGACCCCTTGCCGCATCTCCTCCAGGTTGTCCAGCGCTGTGACCAGCCCGTAGCTGGCGCGCTGCCGATTCTGGTAGGCCGTGATCTCGAGGCGGATGAGGTGCTCGTTGGTGTTCAAAGAGATGGCCGAGTTGGCGAAACGCATCAGATAGCTGTCCTCTTCGTGATAGAGGAAGGTGGCCTCGACCCCTCTATCGAGGGCGTACGCGCGCAAGTCCCGCAGGGTTTCCAGAACTCTATCCTTCACAGCTACTCTCCTATCCTCACGTGGTCAAAGCGGCAGACCGGAATGCCGTGGCCCAACTGCATGACCTGGTTCGGCTGCCCCTTGCCGCAGTTCGGTACGTAGAGCACCTCCCAGGTGGATGAGTCGCCTACTGCAGACAGGGCATGGTAGAAGGGGATGGTTTCCCCCTGGTAGGTGGAGTTCTTTACCACCTCGGTGACCTGCCCGTCCTCGACCAACCAGCCGATCTCAGTGGCGAAGTGGAACTGCTCGCGGTTGGAGCCGATGGACCAGCTCCTATCCCCGTCGAGGATGATCCCGCGCTCCGTATTGCTGACGATGTCGTCCAGCGTGCCGTCCTGGCCGGGGTCGACGTTGATATTGGTCATGCGCTCGATGGGCACGCGGTAGAAGGCGGTGGCGCGGTTCGCTCCGCTGCTGCCGTCGAAGATGGGCTTCCGGGCGCGGGCGTTGGCCTCCTCGACCATCTGGCGGCCGGTGATGGCGCCCACCAGGAGCCCCTGGTCGATGAGCAGGTTGTCCTGAGCCGGGATGCCGTCGTCGTCGTAGCCAAAGCTGCCGGGGCTGTTGGGGATGGTCGCGTCGGCGCGGACCGTGAGCTTGTCCGACCCGTAGCGGAGCGTACCGAAATCGCTGAGCCGGACGAAAGAGCCGCCGGCGTAGGCCAGCTCGTAACCCAGAATGCGGTCCAGCTCCAGGGGGTGGCCAATGGTCTCGTGGGTCTGCAGGTACATGATGCCGGGGAGCAGGATGACCGAGCGGACGTCCTGGGGGCAGTCGTCGGCGGCGAGCACCTCGTTCATCTCGCGAACGATCCGTTCTGCGTTGGCGCTGAAGAGCTCGTCGTCAAGGGTCTCCCAGCCCCGGGTGTCTCCCTGACGGGGGGGGCTGAACTTGCGGGGGTGCGTGACTCCCTGCGCGTCCCGCCCCATGACCTGGAGGGAGGGAAAGACCTCGACGATGGTCTTCTCGATCTCGCTGCCCTCGGAATCGATGAAGACGATCTGCTTGCGGATGAACGTCAACTCGCAGATGCGCTGGAAGACGCCGGGCTGATTCAGCTTCTCGTCCATGGTTGCCAGGAACGAGACCTTGTCCGCCAGCGGCACGTCGAAGGGATCGATCTGGTTCGGGCTCTGGAAGCTCGCCTTGATGGCGTCCTTCTCCGCCAACCGGACGGGGAAGGTGACCCGCTCGGCCGCGACGCGGGCGTTGTCGAGGGCCTTATCGAACACCGCCGCCAGGTTGCTGGTGTCCGAGGCGGCGGAGAACCCCCACGCGCCCTGGTAGAGCGCGCGCACCCCGACGCCGCTCTCCCGGGAAGCGGTGGCCTCTTTCAGGTTGCCGTTCCACATCAGGAGTTCGTTGGTCTCCTCGAAGGGGTACCAGCGCGCGTCGACGTAGAGCGCTCCGGCCGTCTTGAGCCGTGCCATCTGCTGTTGCAGCTGCTTTCGCATGAAACTCTCCTTTCACTGGGATCTTTCATTGGGATCTGATTCCTCGATGATACCACGAAGGGGCTTGACGGGCCAACGGTTGAGTGTCCGGCGGGGAGGACCTCCCGCCCACGCCCATTTCGCCTTTGCGATACGGCACTGGAAGCACTCACAGATACGCGCCGCCAAGCGGCTGCGACTTGCGTGGCCTCATCCGGTTTCCAGCGGCGTGCCGGGGGAGTCCCCGCGGGCAGGGTGGGACTGACACAGTCCGATTCGGTTGCCGCTACAGGCGCATACCTGCCGCGGCAACTATCGTGTCCCTGGCCCACCTGTGGATGCACGTCAGCCTTCCTGCTTGCCGTGCACCCATCGGATCCTGTGTCTATAACCGGCAGGGCACGTCCTTTCGCAGACTGGGTGTTGACTTTGGGTACCTGGCTGTGGTATACTGCAAGAGTTCGGTGATGGTCCGGGCCCGTGCCCCGAATCTGTAGGACACTGGGCTCTCACGCCCGAGTCCTGGATCGGTGAACTGACCAGGCTCGACGCCGTCACTTGCACCGCTTACACTATCGCCGGAAGCCTCGGCCAGGAAGAGGTCAGTGCACTCGTATCCACTGGTGTCTTTCGTCCCATATCTGGAGATCAGGCGGACCGTTCAAACGACGCCTCGCCCGTTGTTCCGTATGAGGGGAACCTCGCGGTCCGTGGTACTCCCGGAGCACGAAGGGCCGTCGATGGAATGTGCAGCCGTGGGGTTAGCCTTCGCCGAAAAGGCTCGCTGCTTGTCGGGAGGTGGGGTCACGCGAGCTGTTGGGTGCACAGAGGAAGAACGGCAAGGATCGGTCCGGCGCTCCCTGGTCACCATATCCGGGACCACAGGAAGGCCGCAATGGGACATCCCTAGTGTCTGGATTAGGAGGCGCAATGAGGAAGCATGCACGAGTCATGTTCACGGTCCTCGGCGTGGGAGTTGTTGTGCTCTTGCTCTTGCTGGTTGGTCACCGGTTTGCGCGGGCCTACATCGGCGAGATCACCTACGACGGCATCGTCGACGGCGCCGACCTGGCCGTGATCAAGGCCGCCTTCGGGACTACCTTATGGTCCGGTGACCCGGCGTGGAATCCCGAGGCCGACCTCAACGAGGACAACCGCGTCAACGTGAAAGACCTGGCCATCGCCGGGCGCAGCTACGGCTGGGACCGTAACTTCCATCAGGCGCGGCGCCTGTCGAACAGCACCCGCACCACGAACAGCTTCGACGCCTGTCT